>DYNZ01000368.1 GCA_020720805.1 Leptospira biflexa
TTTCCACAGCTACTTTTTCGGCCTTAAAACAGCCGCCAAATAAAAGACTGGCAATTAATAAACCGCCAGATATTTTTTTCCCAACACCTCTATTACTAAAAAAAGATACTGTTTTTTTCTGCATAATCACTCTGTCTAGCTTTCCAGAAACTGGACTTTTGAGGTAGAAAAAAAAGATAATTTCCTCCATAGTATTACAAAATAAAACTTGGAGGATTTTTATGACAGAACAAGAAAATAAGGCTGACCGCAGGCATTTTACGACTGAGCAAAAGTTCAAGATTGTCAAAGAACAGCTAACCACCAAAACATCCGTATCGGATATCTGCAAAAAATACGATGTTTTACCTAATGCTTTTTATCGCTGGCTGGAAGATTTCTTTGCTGGAGCCAAAGATGGCCTAGAACGCAAGAAAAATGGCCAAACCAAAGCGGAACTTCGCAAAATCGAAGAGCTTGAGACTAAAAACAAGCGGCAAATGGAAGTGATCGCTGAGATCACCTCGGAGAATATTGATTTCAAAAAAAAGTTTGGAATGTAGGCGAAAAGGTTCAAATACCCATGGCTGTAAAATTTGATTTGATTGATGACATCACCAAGCAGCAGGAGCGTACAGGATTCCCGTTAAAAAGGATTCTGGGCTTCTATGGTTTGAAGAAAAGCACCTATCACAGTTGGTTTGATGATGCTGGCCAATTGAGGCCACCCAAAGATCGTCCGCTAAAGAACGATGCGATTCTGCCAGACGAAGAAATGGCCGTATTGGTTTATCGGGAAAAGCATCCTGATGTTGGATATCGCAAATTAGCTTGGATGATGGTCGATGCCAATATTGCATTCTTAACCGAATCGGCCACGTATGGGATCTTGTCCAAAAATAACAAACTCTGGGGTTGGAAAAAAGATCAGAACGATCCTGCTGCCAAGGAATACAAGAACAAACCAAAATATGTTCATCATCACTGGCATATGGACATTGCGTACATCAAGATCGGCGATAACTTTTATTTCTTGATCATGATGCTGGACGGCTATTCCAGATTCATGCTGGACTGGGAACTTATGCCAGACATGCTTGGCAGCTCCGTAGAGACCTTCGTACAGCGGGTTAAGGACAAATATCCAGACTCAAGGCCAATGCTGATCAC
>DYNZ01000124.1 GCA_020720805.1 Leptospira biflexa
AATTCGAGGTATGAGTATCTCTCTGTGCAGGCTTTTTATACAGGTTCAACACGGGATATACGTACAATCCGAATGTTACCGGCAACCATTCTGCCCACCTCAGTATCAACTCTGCTCTATACGCTGTCAGCTGCGACACATGTCATGAAAATTACAGCAGCAATCCGGCACATAAAAATGGTACGCTCAATGACAGCGGAATGATAAGTTTCAACAGCGCCTACAGCGGCAGTTTTGATAATGCAACGAGCACCTGCTCTGTTAGCTGTCACAGCAACCAGGTCTGGGGAAGCAGCGGCCCTCTCGCCTGTATTGCGTGTCACACAACTCCTACAAGCGCAAAACATGCCAAACATATGAACACACAGGCAGCTTCTTTTTCAGGCGCAATGCAATGCACAACCTGCCATAACACATACTATAGCAATGCAAATCACATGGATGGATCCGATCAGACATCGGGCTTGGTAACCTTTGACGCTACCTACGGCGGTACCTACACCGACGGCAGCCCCGGCAGCTGCAGCACTATGGGATGCCACAACAATGCAAACTGGGATGCTTCTGCTACGTTAGGTTGTACAGACTGTCATGCAGCAGCTTATACAAGCTATTACAAAGATGTTCAAGGAAAGCATATCTCCAGAACGGAGCACAACTCAGGCTGCAGTACTACTTGCCATGCTAATTTTACCACACACCTAGATGGGGTTATGGATACAAATGAAGATGTGAAGGTCAATTTAATTGATTTAGCACCTGCCACCGGCCTGCAGTGGGATGACGCAACGAATGGCTGTTCCAAGTCGGCCACCGGGTGCCATACAGGTTCAGGCGTAAAAACATGGACCTATTGAAGCGGTTTCCATGAAAGGTAAATGTAAGGATTGCTAACCATTATGAATTTTCAAGCCTGCATAAAAAAAATTTTACAGATTTTCATTTCTGCAATACCCGTTCTGCTGATGCCTTCGTTTCCGGTAATCGGTGCACCCCAAGTTACGGGTCTGCTGGACACCTCAATCTACCTGTATAGCGCCAACAATTCAGATCTAACTGCCGCTGCTACAGCCTACCGGATAGGAGAGACGTTACTATTCGATATCAATATAAACCCACAACTCTCCTTCCATTTCAACAATCGCTTTCTTTACCGCTCTGAGGAATACGAAGATGACAAACAGCTCGACCTGAACTTCTATTATGGATTCTTTCAATATATTTTGAACCAAAAATTAAGTTTGCAGGCGGGACGTCTTATGGACGTGAATCACCAGGCTTACATTTTTTTTGACGGTATAAGCGCCCAATATACATGGCAACGCACAAAGGTGCGCTGGAAATTTGAGCTCTATGGTGGCCTAAATGTCAATGATGACTATCTGGAAGATGATAAAAATATTTATGGGTTAAACGCTTTTGATTACCGCAATTATTTCGTAGAGCAACGCAAGGGAGATTATGTATCTGGTGGCAAAGCAAACCTGGTTTGGATAGGAAAGGTTATTTTTAGTCTGGATTACCAAATGAACACCAATGACGGGAAAGCAGCAGAACAGTATATTTCGCTGGATTTTGATACCACCTTTTCCCCAAAATAAAAATTCTACGGATATGGTAACTTTGACGTAACAGAAAAAAGTCCGGCAAATACTCTGCTGGCAGCCCACTGGCAACCAAAATCCTATGTTACCGTTATCCTGGAACATGAATACTATCGCCCGGTATTTATTAAGGATTCATTCTTCTGGGCCTATTTTAAGCCTTACGGTTCACAGGAGATAAGCGCAACGGTATTGTATTTTTTTACTAACATGATCATTTTCGATCTGAAATATGGATATCTTCTATACGCAGCCGAAAAATCTGCCGGCCATGAAATTTCCAGCAGTCTGGAGCATCGATGGTTGCGAGGCTTCCAGCTTAAATTAAGCAGTGATTATGTTTCTGGTCCGGAAGGAAAGAAATTCGCGATTGAGACAGTAATACGCAGACGTATCCTAATACTTGATATTATCCTAGGTAGCGGACTTGTATGGTATAACGATGTCGATGAGATAAAATTATGGCAAAGGGCGATTTATACGACAATAGGCTTGCGAATGCGTGCTTCCAACAGGATTGTTTTGTCGGCTAACGTTGACTATTTTAATAATCCTCGATTTGACTTTGATCTGCGCAGTATTCTATCATTGCGCTACCAATTCTAAGAGATGTAGAAATTATGACAAGATTACAAAAAAATCTAATCCAGGCTTTTCTGCTTATAACCGGTCTCGCTATCGGTATGCATCTTTTTTCAAAGGATAGCAAGCCATTTCCTCATAAGGTTCACGAAGAAAACAGTCTGGCCTGCAAGGATTGTCACTCTGGAGCCTTAAAAAGCACTAGAGCCAAAGACAAAAACATGCCGGACAAAAAAGGTTGCGTCAAGGAATGTCATGATAAAAGTATTTTCAAAAAATTCGAATTTAAGAATACTAAACCGGCATACGGTTTAGCATTTAACCACGAAGTCCATATCCAGCAAGAAATTGCCTGCGTCAAGTGCCATGCAGGCCTCAATAATGTCGATTTTAAACCAGGCAGCGCATTCCCTCCTATGAAATATTGCTTTACCTGTCATGATGATAAAAATGCCCCCAAAACATGCACACTCTGCCACATTGAAAAAGTCCACTTCCCGCATAAAACTCACATGAGCAATAGCCTTGAATGTACCGGCTGCCATACGAAAATCAAAGAAAGTGTCAGAACAGACAGAGGTCGGGATATTCCCGATGATAAGTCATGTTCGGAATGTCATGATGCCAAACACAAATTTGGAAAAGTAACACTGTTTCCATATCGACAAACGGATAAATTTAATCATAAACTTCATATCATCAACCAAAGCCTCGATTGTAAGGATTGCCATAAGTCTTTGTTTGAAAAAAACAGGGTGAATCAAACAGAGATTGTACCCAAAATGGAATATTGCTTTCAGTGTCATGATAACACAACAGCTTCCAAGCACTGTATGCTTTGTCATATAAACGAAACCAAACCGGAAGACCATGGAGTCAATTGGCTGCATCAGCATAAAATCAAGGCAAGCCATGACATGAAAGGATGCAAGAGCTGCCATACAGAAAAAAATTTCTGCACAAAATGTCATAAGGGTAACCGGACGCTGTTTATGCCACATAGTAATAATTATGAATTCACACATAAATATGATGCGGGGTCGCGGTTGCGCAATTGTAGCTCTTGCCATTCCCAGAGAGAATGCAGTAACTGCCACATTAGCCGCGGGCTCAGCGTCCGTAGTCAGGTGCGAGTATCCCCGCATCCGGATGGCTGGCTTTTACTGAATTCGCCCAACTTTCACAAACGAAAAGCCAGACTAAATCTGGCTGGCTGTGTGGCTTGTCATACGCAGAATGATTGCAGATTCTGCCATGTAAAAAAACGCTAAGCACAACATAGCTTTAATCTCATGAAACAATCATTTGAATTCATGGGTAGTGATATCCATTCAAATAATTGCCTTGCCTTGAAAACTGTCCCTTGCTTCGATTTCGCGAATCAATTCGCGATAAACCACCTCTTTGACAAGCTCTTCGCCATTGTGAAAAATGCCGGTTTTCTTGCGCTCATCAGCCACCAAACGATGGATAACAATTTCCGGCCGCAGATTTTCCAAAAATAAAATGATATCATCCAGAAATTGATGCAGCAGATAGGGATGCCATTGTCCCGACTGGTAAAGCCTGAATAACCTGGTTCCCTTGATAGCGTGAAGCTGGTGAATTTTCAATCCCCAGACGCCCGATTGATTCAGGTAATGAGCTGTGCGACGAAGGTGGTCGCTCCCCTCTCCAGGCGCTCCTAATATGATATGAGCGACGACCGGAATAGCGTGCGATCGGCAGAGATCCATTGCTTTTTCAAAATCCTCCACGCTCTCCTTACGATTCATCCAATCAAGGGAAACCTGCGAGATGCTTTGCAAACCGAGTTCCAGCCAGAGCAAAGAAATTCCCCTTTTTTTTTGCAAAATGTCAATAACCTTGGAGTTCAGCGTATCTGAGCGCGAGCTGATAACAAAGCCGCTTAAACGTTCATCGCAGGCAATCAACTCTATCGCCTGCTGCAGTCGGGCGGGGGGAACATAGGTTGGCGTAAAAGCCTGAAAATAGGCAATAAATTTTTCATCGGGATAGTGCTTCTGGAAAGAGTTAAAACCCTTCTCTATTTGCGCTACCATATCCGGCTGCGACCAGGTATTTCGGGAACCTGACCCCTGTTCCGAACAAAAAATGCAGCCGCCCACTCCTTTGCTGCCGTCCCGGTTGGGGCAGGTAGCGCCTATATCAATGGAAATTTTTCTGATTTTCCCCTGAAAGGTCTGACGAAGATAGTCGTCAATCAGGCGCAGGCGCTCCGTCTTCATAACGTTTTTTTGGATATTGATGAATTGCGCTCCCAGAAAACGCCCTGCTCATATCCCTGGATTTTTTTGTTCGTTTCTGCTAAATTCAATCTTTTTTGCGCCAGCAAGCAGTATTCCAACTCCTGCTCGATTCCCGCAAAACTCCTATCGAGCTTTTTTGCGACAACAGCTGTCGTGCCAGAACCAAGAAAAGGGTCAAACACGATATCCCCCGGGTCAGAACTGGCCAGAATAATCTTGGCCAATAGCTTTTCCGGTTTCTGCGTCGGATGATCCGTGTTCTCCGGCATCGACCAGAAGGGCACAGACAGGTCGCTCCAGAAATTTGATGCATACGTTAAACGAAATTTACCAGATTCCTGAGTTGTCCAATCTTTTGCCTCTCCCTGTTTGTCCACATAAGGAGCCATCACACGGCGTTGCAGCCTTACTCGGTCAGCATAAAATGTATAATGATCCGATTTGGTAAAAAACCAAATATCTTCGCTACAATCTTTCCAGTTGCTCTGGCTGCCCCGCCCTTTTTCCCTTTCCCAGGTTATACGGTTGCGCACCTGAAAAAATTTCTTTCCCATCTGATAAATTAACGGCGAGGTACGCCAATCGCTGCATATATAACAGGAGCCCTGCGGAGTTAGGATGCGAGCCAGATCGGGCAGCCAGAGCAGGAGCCATTGCCCATAATCTTCATCGGAAAGTCGCCGAACATGATGATTCCCGAAAATTTTATTCAGATTGTATGGCGGATCAACAAATATCAGATGGCAGGAGTTGTCCGGCAATAAGGGTAATATCTGCAGAGTGTCACCGTGCAGTACCTTCTGCTGCCAATGGTTTTGATCATGGTTATAATTGTTGCGAAAGTCAACAAAGGAGAGAAGCGCTGCCTGCAGAGACTCCCTCTCATCAGGAAGTATCTGCAGGGTTCGGTTACGCAGAGCGCGTTTTGCTTCCAAAGCCGGATAAAAAAAAATCAGGCTGCCTTATCTGTTTTGTCCTTATCTTGCTTTTTGCCTTTGACGTTCGTTGGTTTTTTCTTCGCGTCAGTTTTTCTCTTTTCCCCTTTTTCCCCTTTTACCTGTTTTTGGCCTTTGGCGCGGCAGTGTGCGTTAACCTTCGTGCCCTTTTTTGTGGTATATCCCTTCACCCAGGTACAGGCAGAATTGGCCTGGCATTTTCCTACAGCCAATTCCTGACAGGCGGACTTGGCATCCTGGGGCTGCGGCGCGAGTACCAGCAGAGAAAACATCAGAGCGGTAGCGAATGATAGTTGCTTTATCATATTGGATTCCTTCTTTAATCAAAAGTTCATGAAATACTTGCAATAGCCAAAATTTTCGGCTGCCGCAGAAAAGAGCAATCTCAATTCGTTTGAAGACAAAAAAAAATAAAAACCTGTTTACAGATTATCCACCTCAGAACATGAACTGTGCTAGATATACTAAAGGCATTTTGGTTTTCGGATATCGCAAGGCAATGCCAGCGAT
>DYNZ01000369.1 GCA_020720805.1 Leptospira biflexa
TGACGAGTTATCGCGAGAGAATTTATTAGAGTCCAGCAAGAAAGTGAAAAATGTTAACACTTGAGACTGAACCACACTTCGAAACGATACCTCTTTACAAATACTTCCCATGTCCTGAAGGCGACATTAAGAGAATGGAGCGGGTGAAACAAATTCTCGTTGAGCACATGCTGTACTTTGCGAGCAGGCGAGACTTTAATGATCCGTTCGATTGCACTGTTCCAAGTTTTCTGCAACTACCTGGAACTTTTATGAAGAGGTACGCCGAGGAGTTCGTCGTCAAAAATTTCTCCTCCAAGAGCGAGACTGAGCAGGCGGTACTCATAGACAAGCTGTTCTCTGTCGACGCACTGGAAGAAATACGACAAGGAGTTCAGGGGGAAGTGGATAAAGCTGGTATAATCTGCTTCTCGCAGGTCAGAGATGACATCTTGATGTGGGCGCACTATGCTGACAAGCACAAAGGGCTGTGCCTTGAGTTTGACGGCTCAAGTAACTGCATTTTCTTTGGTGAGGCTCAGCCGGTCGAATATGAGGACTACACTCCTATTCCCATGCATCAGGATCGGGAACGCCAGATGAGCCGTGTCATTCTCACCAAGTCCAGACACTGGTCGTATGAAAAAGAGTACCGGATTTTTAGCCCAGAAACGGCCAACAAAATTGTCAGTTTTCCGGCTGCGCTTTTGACTGGGGTCATTTTCGGCTGCATGACACCGGACAAAATCCGGGTATCAGTCAAACAATGGATTAAAGACGGAAATTGCCGTGTTGCTTTTTTTGAGGCACGACCAAAACTCGCAGAGTTTGGCCTTGACATAGTTCGAATAGGATAATGAAAACGCGCCAAAGACGAATGTGTATAATAAAGAGGTTCAGAGCAAAATTAGGTGATGGAGATAAAACCCCAATTTTTCATACGAAAGAAAAAGGCCAACTCTCTTCCTCATCTCACCATCCGCATATCTAAAAGATCTAACCGCTTTCCCATAGCCTCAAAGGTTACAATGCGCGGAAATGCCGTCAATGGAGGTGCTGTGCCGTACATTGGCCAGGTTGTTCACTTCTTGCGGGATGTTGTTGAGGCGGCTGACAATATCGGTGGGCTGCACAATCTGTGTAATCATCTCATTGAGTAATGGCACT
>DYNZ01000370.1 GCA_020720805.1 Leptospira biflexa
GGCTATCGCCGGGATTGGCCTGTTGGGGAGTATGTCATCAGCCATGGCCGATGATCTTTCAGATTTTTCGTCACTGGCCAGGGACGTAACAGCCTTGTCCCCAGGAATCGAAGCAATTAATCCTTTTTTCATTTTAAGAGACACCAATGCTGACAGCTTTCCTGATATTTTCTATGTTGAGTTCAGGGTTTTTGCGGGCGGCACCAATACCCCTCTGGTGCTGAAATCTATTGGAAAAAGCACGGCCCCCCTGCCAGCCATTCCATGCACCAACCCACAGTGGTCAAATGTGGACTTTGAAAATGTTAAATTTTTGGGACAAACAGGCTCATCGCGGTCACATGTCGCGGTGGAGCTTGTTGCGAGATGTCAAGAAGCAGCTCCATCTTACGAACACAAAGAGAGCCTCAAGACCTTTATTTATTCCGCGGACCTCTCAACGAATCTGAACACCAATGTCTGGACCTATACCACAAACAGAGAGCTTGAGGGCTTTGATATATTAAAAGATACCGCCGGAGCTGAAACCGATAATGCCATGATAACCACGATGTACCCAATCGATCCTTCAAATGAACGGGCAGGGTGGAATATGGTGGTACGCTCGGTTAACCTCACCACCGGCGCGCTTATCTCCGAAGGCAACTATGCGATAGAGCGACCTTAATCAAAAAGTCAAAAACTATTCTACCTGAATACTGGAGTTTAGAGTTTCACATAACAAAACTGTCAGGAAACTAATTTTATCTTTCCAACCTGGGGACAAAATACGGGGGAAATCAAAGTGGTGTAGCTTTGCGCCGTGATCAGTTACAAAAATTCAGTCCCCTAACCGCTCATTCACGCAACTATCTAAAACTATAGCCCCGATGAACGGGATAAGAGCCTTACAGATTATTTTCTTGCGAAAAACAAGGAAATTATCTGTAAGGTTCTAAACTCCAGCCTGAATATATAAAAGCCCCATATGCGACAATAAGCACATGGGGCTTTTTTCTGTGAAAATTAGTACCCACTCATCATGATATCGTATGTTGGGCTTTAGCCTGAAAACAAAGGGTCAAAAATGGGGTCTGTCCCCTTTTATCCTTTTTTATCCTTTTATCAATTCGGCAAACAGTTCCCGATGCTCTTTTATGATTGCAG
>DYNZ01000125.1 GCA_020720805.1 Leptospira biflexa
TCGACATCGCTGGCATTGCCTTGCGATATCCGAAAACCATAATGCCTTTAGTATAAATCAGCACTTACAGATCAAAAGCACTCTAAACCCGGAAAAAGGCAATCGCTTTGCTTAACTCTTCCACCTGGGCGCTAAGCTGCTCGGAGGTTGCCGCCAGCTCCTCGGCCGTAGCCGCGCTCTTCTGCGTCACGCTATCCTGCTGGGAAACTGCCTGAAAAATATGCTCTACGCTACTGGCCTGTTCCTGAGACGAGTTGGCAATGGACTGAACCAGCGCCAGGGTCTGCTTGATCTGCGGTATTAGCTCGTCCACAAAACGGCCTGACTCATCTGCCACCTTCATGCTCTGCTGCGCAATCCGGTTGATCTCTTCGGATGTAACCTGGCTGCGCTGCGCCAGCTTGCGCACCTCATCAGCGACAACGGCAAATCCCTTGCCGGCATTGCCCGCCCTGGCCGCCTCAATCGCCGCATTCAAAGCAAGGATATTGGTCTGGTAGGCGATCTCCTCCACCATGCTAATCTTTCCCGATATCTCCCTCATCGACTCTATGGTTTTTTTCATCGCGCTGCCAGCCTTATCCATAGTGGCAGAGGTGGCCAGAGCAATCTTTTCTGTCTCAGAAGCAGCCTGAGAGTTCTTATTAATTTTCGACGAAATCTCCTGTAAAGAGGCACTTGTCTCTTCTACGGTAGCAGCCTGTTCGTTTGCGCCCTGGCTTAGATCCTGCGACGAGGTACTCACCTCTCTGGCGCCATTCAAAATTGTTTGACTGCTGTTCTGGATCACGATCAGGGTCTGTCTTAATTGGATAACCATGGTTCGCAGCGCCTCCATCATTGTGCCGATTTCGTTGCCGCTGTGCACCTCCATTTCGATACGCATATCCCCCTCCGAGATCAACTGCACCATGGGAACCGCCCTTTTTACCGGCGCGGAGATAAGATTGCTGATATAGATGATAATGATGGAGTACAAAAACATGGCACCCAGGATAATCCCTCCTAAAAAGATCAGGAAATCGGATAGCTCCTGAATCTCAGGAGATATATCAAAAGAGAAAGATGTAACACCAATCACCTCCTTATTGTAGTCATAGAGGGGAAAGAGCGCGAAATAGTTTTTGCCTTTTCTGTGGAACTGTGACCCCTGAATACTCTCCTGGAGAAGAGCCTCACTCACCCAGGCAACATCTGTATTCTGCTTTTTGATCAGGGCAAAGCCGCCAATTTTTTGAGCCGCCTGGCCGCCGCGCCCCTTCTCGTCTATAATTTCGTTGAAACGACTGAGGAGGAAAAGGCCAAGTCCTACCTGACGCTTCGATTTGAGCTGCAAAAAAGCATCATTTAAGAGGGAATGGAGCTCAACGGAACCGATATGACGACCAGCCCGATCCATGATGGGGGCAATACCGCGAATAACCAATCCACCCTTCCCCACTTCAATGCCCAATATTGGCTTTTTATTTTCATACAGGCGAATCAGGGTATTGCGGAACGCGGACAGATCATCGCCACCATCCTTCTCCCCTGGTTTACGCCAGGGACGCAAAAAGCTGCGCGCCGGCGCTTTATGGAAATGCAGAGCCACACTTTTTATCCCAAGATTTTTTTGGATATTTTCGATCATTGGAGAAATCAATACTCTAAGCTGGTCGCGAGCTGCTTTCTCATCCGCCATTCCGTATAGCCTCTCCAGGCCATCTATTTTAGCCGCCAGAGAGGTAACCAATAGATTCTTCTGCTCAATTTGTCTAATATTGTTATAAAAAGAGTCTATGATCTCCTGAGCTTTTTCTTTGATACCTGCCTCAATCCGTTCATTGGTAAACCGGTAGATCATGATTCCGAGGAGAAGCGAGATGAGTAAAAACACACCAACAGAGGGAAACAATATGCTACTGCGGATGGAGAGACGGCGAAATAGAGACATAATCATCTCATGCACATTTTATTTTTTGAGAATTCATTTTATATATCAATATGCGAGAAAGAGGATCAAGGAAAAAACAACCAGTCAAACACTTTTTTGCCCCATCCATGCTCTATAAATCCTGAAAAAAATCGCTTAGCCAATTCTTTTCAGATCAAAAAGATAGCAAGAAAAAAAATCAATTGCGCTTTTTTTTCTTGCTATCTTTTTATAAAGATCCCTTCTTATCGTGTCAGTAGATCATTAGTACAGAAAGATATAAAATAGATTTCTATGAAGTTTCGAGTCTCCACTTTATTGGTCACTTCTTATGTGCTCATTGCGACCATTGTCACTGTGATCATCTTGTCGTACACACGCGCTCGAATCAGCCGTGGCGCCGCTGAGGTGACAGGGCTCTGGCTTCATTCGATATCCAAAAATATTTTTGAGCAGACCACCGAAATCATGCATCCTTCTATACTGCTGATCAAATCGCTACAGGAGCGCTTTGATAAAAACAGCGCCTACTCCCGCGAGGATATCCAGCAGGCTCTGCTGAATGTGATCCAGATCCTACCCAATACCTATTCCGCCTACTACGCCAGCATGCAGGGCGATTTTTTTCTGGTAGCGAAAATCGTATCTGACGAACATTGCAAGGGTAGCTGCTATCTGAACAAGGTTATCCAGCACACAAATGGTCAGCGGCTGGTCACCGATACCTATATCAACTTAAAAAACTATTCCGTCATCAAAAAAAGATTTCGTCCGGATGAAACTTACGATCCTCGCCAACGCCCATGGTTTCAAAAAGTAATCAAAGAAAATTCCAATATCTGGACCAGTCCCTATATGTTTTATATCACAAAAAAACCAGGCATAACCTATGCGGCGCCGATCTACCGCAACAACAAGATGGCCGGAGTACTGGGAACAGACATAGAACTGGATCGCCTCTCTCTGATACTTGGAAAAATTATTCCTTCAAAAAATGCCCAGATATTCATCGAAAGCGCTGACCATAGCCTGGTCGCCCATTCCAACATAAAGCGTTTTAATGAGCTGATCCTTCAAAGCAATAAATTGCCTAATCTCAGCCAATGCGATGATTTTGCCGCGGAGCCGGCGATCCCATTTTCTACCTCTGATTTCAACATTAGCGAAAAAAAAATCACCAAATTTTCCATAAGGAATGCCTCATTCTTTGCCGCACTCTCCCCTTTGACACTAGAGGGCTTGAAACTGCGCGTGGGCATCTATCTTCCCGAAAAGGACATAACCTACTACCTACACGCGCAGACCAGCAATATCATCGCTATTGGGGTGTTGGCCTTGATCGTTACCGTGCTGTTCGGACTCATCATATCGCAATATATTTCCCAACCGATTAACAGGCTAAGCGATTATGCCAAAAAGGTCGAATCGCTAAATTTCAACACCCACATCGATACGGGTAATAAAATCCTCGAAATCCATGAAACGGCGCAGACACTCAACAATATGGTCAACAGTCTGCAGAACTATAAAAAAAATAATGAAGAGTTAACCGCAACCCTCAATTCGGCGCACCTGGATACCCTCTACAGGCTGGCCTTGGCCGCCGAGTACAAGGACATGGATACGGCGCATACCATATCAACCGCGTAAAGTCATATACAGAATTGATAGCACAGAATCTCGGTTATGAAAAAGAGGCTCTATTTGAGATCAAAGAGGCGGCTATCATGCACGATGTAGGCAAACTCGGCATACCAGATCATCTGCTTCTCAAGCCGGGGAAGTTGACTGTTGATGAAAGGCTGGAGATCGAAAAGCACACCCTCATTGGCGGCAAGATTCTGGAAAACCCCAGCTCCAATATTCTAAAAAGGGCGCGCGTGATCGCCTTGACGCATCATGAAAATTGGAATGGAACCGGCTACCCCAATCGCCTGCGCGAAAATGATATTCCCGTGGAGGGGCGAATCGTCGCCATTGCGGATGTTCTTGACGCCTTAGTGTCGAAACGTTGCTATAAGACAGCCTTGACGCTGGATGAAGCAATGATGATCATACGCGACGAAGCCGGGAAAAAATTTGATCCCACATTAGTGCCTATTTTATTTGATAATTATGAGAAAGTGTTGCAAATTTATCTGTTTCATCATTCAGGCAGCGTCACCTGAAAAAGTGAGACGATTATTTTCTTATCCAAGGAAAATTAGGATCTCTTTGTCTTTGTTATATATCAAAACCAGAAAAAGAGTTGCAAGGACTACCTCTGTTTTTTCCATGCTCTGATCCATCCGCTCATAAAAAAAAGGAGACAGGAAGTCCATGTATTATCTTCGCGTCGGGCTGGAAATTCTCATTTTAATTCCCATCTTTCTTACCTCCTTTTTATTTGTACCCTTTCCCTATTTCATCCGGCTCTTTCTGGGAAAACATCTGCTCTGGCTGTGGGCGTATCTCTCTTTGAAAATTTTTGGCATTCGTGTTGTCATTCACGGGAAAAAACCAAAAATCCGTAAAGGCACGGTGATCATCGCCAACCATATCAACTATTTCGACATCTTTGTCCTGGGCTCGCTGACACCCACTGTTTTTCTCGCTAAAAAGGAAATTCAATCGATTCCCATGGTCGGATGGGGAGCCTATGCTGTCGGCGTCATCTTCGTGGATCGATCCAGCCGAGCATCAGGTGTACGCAGCATCCGCGACATGGTCAAGAAATTAAAAGAGGGCGCGACTGTCACAATCTTTCCAGAAGGAACAACCGCTGAAAGCGAGATCATCCGCCCTCTTCGCAAGGGAGCATTTCAAACAGCTATCATGGCCAACTCCCCCATCCAGGTTGCTGCCATTTCCTATGAAAATTTTCCGCGTGAGGTGTGGCGCGACATCTCCATAGGAAAGCACCTGGGAAATAATGCACGCTACCCCCATACAGTCCATGTAGTCTATGGTGAAACACTGACACCTATTGATAGCAAACCAGACGAAATTTCGGGCATTGCTGAAAAGGAATTGAACCGAACCTTTGCTTTGGCTTTAAAAGAAAAAAACAACGCGGAGCAGAAAAAAGCTGCAGCTTTGACGCAAAGGGCAGGATTTACAACAAACCAGCTCGAGTAGTTTTGACACATGAACTGGTTTATTGAAAACCCAGACCTTTTTTTTCCGTTGACAAACCGCTGGCTTGCTCAATACTCCTGACAAACAAAAAAATTTTTCAATTATCTTCAGGAGATAGCTATGCCTTTTTGCCTGACCGATATTCAGCCCTCAGGAGTTGCCGTAGTAACTCTGCAGCACGCTCCGGTGAACGCTCTAAGCGCGCCGGTATTTCAGGAATTTGCCGACACCATCCAAGCACTGCTCAACAATAGCGCGGTACGGGCAATCGTCATCACCGGCGCTGGCAAGGCATTTGTGGCCGGCGGCGATATCAAGGAGATCGCTCAGATCAGCGGTAAAGAGGATGGCATCACCTTTGCCCAAAAGGGGCAGGATATTTTCACGATGATGGAGAACGCCACCAAACCATTTATCGCCGCAATCAATGGATATGCCCTAGGCGGCGGGCTGGAGGTGGCGCTTGGCTGCCACATCCGCCTGGCAGACAGCAAAGCGCAGCTCGGTTTCCCGGAGATCAAGCTGGGCATTCTGCCCGGATTCGGGGGCACCGTTCGTGCCGTACGCTTTATCGGCAGAGCCAGAGCCAGCGAAATGATTTTATCCGGAGATTTTCTGAGCGCCGCGCAGGCGGAACAGTATGGCCTAGTAAACTGCGTCGTTCCCGAAGGAACGGTGGTTGCCGAAGCTATAGCCCTGGCCGAACGCATCGCCTTGCGGGGGAGACCGGCCATCCAGTCAGCCATGCAGGCCATCGCTGTCGCTGCCAACGAGGAGCAGGAGAACGCCATGCGATTCGAACGCGAGGCGTTTGGGACGCTATGCGCAACGAGTCTGTAGAAAAAGTCAACTCTGCTTGAGAATTAATTGACAGAATCGTA
>DYNZ01000126.1:0-412 GCA_020720805.1 Leptospira biflexa
CATTTGAATTTTTGTCTTCGTAGAGACGCAGATTTGGTTTCCCGTAGAGACGCAGCGCGCCGTAGAGACGCAGATTTGGTTTCCCGTAGAGACGCAGCGCGCTGCGTCTCTACGGGGACGGCATCCTTTTTAAACATTTGATATTTCATTATCCATCCTCCCTTTCATCGGATTGTTTTTTATATATTCACGTATATTGTGCATTTCCTGTTCATCGCGAATGATCCGGTCATAATAACGCGGTTGCCATGCGAAATCGGGGCAGCCCATTTCATGGATTCGTTTTGTTACCGCGGATTTGAATGCCCGGATAATCACCGGTAAAGATCCAGGTTTCAATAGGGACGGCATTTTTGATTTTTGTACCATCGTTTGTTCATGTTGTCCCCATCGTCGCCGTAGAGACGCAGCG
>DYNZ01000126.1:512-4181 GCA_020720805.1 Leptospira biflexa
CCCCGTAGAGACGCAGCGCCCCGTAGAGACGCAGCGCCCCGTAGAGACGCAGCGCCCCGTAGAGACGCAGCGCGCTGCGTCTCTACGGGGACGATACCATTATCAATAAACATAATCCCGTGAAAATGATCAGGCATAACCACCCATGCATCCAAATGGATATTTTTTCGCAAATTTCCGGTTTTTATCCATTCTTCCGCGATAACATCCCCCATATCCGACAATCGCATCTTGCCATCAGCAATATGTCCAAACCATGGAACGCGGTCTTTGGTATTTATGGTTACAAAAAAGGTGCCATCCGCGCCATAATCCCATCCGGGTAAACGCGTAGATTTAATTCGGTATTTATTATTAAATTTATCTTGCATATCCGAATTCAACCTTCCAAAACAAAATCGCCGCGAAATATGGGAAAGCGGACTTTCACCCTATCGCTTATTTCATCGGTTTGTTTAATGATTAGATAAGGCAGCAGCCATTGATGAGCCAACTTTATCCACAAATCAGGACGCGCGCTGCGTGTGCTATATGTTTTCATGCCATTATTGCGCATACAAGATTTGATTTTTGCAATTTTTCCTAAATCGTCCGCTCTTTCACCGTATATTTCCCATACGCGACCTACTTTAACAATCAATAAATAATGCGGAAACAATCGTAAAAAATAATATACTTGTTGTTTGAGAGAAGAAAAATACTGCAAGCTGGCCGGTCTCAATCGAATATATTTTTTTTCAACCGAAACGCTTCCGCGAAACTGGTTGATCTTCTTTTCCATGCTTTGCCGTAGGCGAAAACTGTCACCATGCAAAAAGTGCGCAAAAAAAGAATTCATCCGGCTTTGCAGCGCCCGCCATGTTTTCCAATCGCCATGATATACAGTACGATGAAACCTCAATAAACTCAGCTCTTGTAATTCCTTGCTCATAAAATGACCCGATTGAGGTTCTACTGGCAAAGACTGACTCAATGCTTTCCGAGCACTTTGCACTACTCTGCGCCGGATCAGTGTACAACGCGGCCTGATTATATACCCCAAAAAATCAATGCCATGATAGACAGATTTGGGCATTACAGTGCTATCTTTTAATTGCAGTGAAAGATGATTCGATAAATAATCTATAACTAAACCGCGCCATCTTAGAAGCTGGTCCGGCTCTTGATCTAACAAAATAAAATCATCCACATAGCGCAAATAATACCTGACTCCCAAACCTCGTTTAATATATTGATCCAGTTCATTTAAGTAAATATTTGCAAAAAACTGACTAGTGAGATTGCCAATCGGAATACCGCGATCCCTGTCCGTGTGAAATAATGTTTTGTGCGGAGGCAGGATACCCCGCTCTGGCATCCTGCCTTTCACAATATAATTGTCTGTAGGATTGTGCTGGATCACCGCCTGACATAAAGTCATAATCTTCCCTGGCTTTATATTTTTTTGTAAAATATTTATTAATATTTGTTTTTGGATTTCCATAAAAAATCCTTTAATGTCCAATTGCAAAAAAAATCCCTGTCCTCTGCCTCCCTTGGTAATTTTCTGCAAAAAAGCTTTTAGTCTTTGGACTGCCGCATGAGTTCCCTTATTTTTCCTGCACGCATACGAATCGAAAATAAATTTCTTTTCATAAAATGGCTCTAAAGCATCCACAAGCAACCTATGAACGACTCGATCCTTAAAGTCTGCGGCAAATATTTCACGTAACTTAGGTTTCGTCACATAAAAACAAACAGACCGCGACGGTTGATACTGTTCTGTTTGTATCTGCGAATGAATATCGCGTAAATGAGCATACAAGTTCACTTCAAAATCCCGAGTGTTTACGGCCTCTCTTTTACCTGTCCGGCAACTTTTATACGCCTGATAAATATTTTTTAAGGAAAAAATAGAAGGGGATACATCAATCATCATCACGCTCCACTCACACAACGGACATAGTTGCTATTGGTCTTATTGTTGTTGTTGACATTGCCGTTGTTGAAATTGACGTTCCAGGCATTGTTAGCATTGTTGACATTGGTAGAACTGGACCAGTAATGGGAAGAAACTTTGCCTATGCTCTTGTCCGGTCTTGTTTCAAAACCGACGCATCTATCTGTGCGGATGAAAAAATCTGCCGCGAAAGATAGACCATTTTTTATGCCCGCTTTATCGGTATAGGCGGCATAGGCGCACCGTGATAGTTGGCTCGCTTTATAAGCGCATAAACGCGTATATAAATTCTGGCCAAAGTGATACATCAATAATTGTTGATTCAGTTGTATCCCCTTCTGTAATAATGCTTTATTAATGTTAATGAATGTCATTCTTCTATGCACCGCATCTTTTTCGATCCACTAAGAGTTTTTTGGCTGAAGATTCTTGGTTGAATGGAAATTTAATTGAGATTTTAGCCAACCTTCATTTTGCCGTGCCAAGCCTTCCAGTTTTTCCATTATTTCCGAATACACGGCAAAAGAGGGTAGAGCCTTTACTTCTTTGGCTAAAAATAACAATTGTTTCAGCTCTTCCAGGATAATACGCAGCTCAACCAACACTTGCTCCTTTTGCTTAACCGAGTTGGCTCGCACCACCAGAGAAATAACTTTTAATCCACGCGACCGCAACTCATGCCCCATTGTGTATTTATTGTAACGGCTCATGTTGCGCATCCGAATTTCCAGTACCAACGCGAGATCCATCGCGCTTTTATATATAGGTAAATGTTCATATTTTGCCATAAATCACCAAATAATCAATGCGGTGCTGCGCACCGCAATCACTGCCCACTCACACAACGGACAGAGTGGCTAAAGGTCTTAACGTTGTTGTAGACATAGCCGTCGTTGAAATAGACGAACCAGGCAACGTTAGCAAAGTTGACATTGGTAGAACTGGACCAGTAATGGGAAGAAACTGTCGCCGGAAAGCTGCTCGTATCGATACCAGGATTAAAATTTCCATAGTTTGGCAAAGTTTCCAGTTCCTCCGGTGTGGGCAGCCGCCAGTCCGTGCGTCCGGCATATCCGGCACCGCTGTTCCCCGTGTTCAGCGCGGAACAAGTATCCAGGGCATTTACCCATGTTGGCTTTACGCTGTCAGCTCCATAATTGTCGCCGCTCCCTCCCGTATCTTGGCAGTTGCTGCCGCTCTGTCCCTGAGTACAGGTTTTCCACACCAGGCCAGTGACATTGTCCGTAGTGGTGTAATCGCTTGTATAGGTAACATGAGCTGTGGGGCCGGTAAAACTGCGAGTAGTGGGCGTATTTGCAAAGTCCGCGTCTTGAAACGGCCAGGAACTGTCCGCGCATGATATACTTGCACTATCATTGTAGCATAGCGTTTGCCCCGTATCCGCCACAGGATAGACAAGATTGCGCGTGGTGGTTGTGAAGATTTTACCACTAATCGTGCCACTCAACGCATTGCCGGCCGCGTCTTTTAGATTTGCTGTGGCAAGAGACCATTGGATTTTAGAATTGGCTGGCCAGTGAAGCCAGCTTATGGGTATGGTCAATGTATCATTGGCCACGGTGGTTTGTGACCAAGTTCCCGCAAGCGTGGTGTTAGGCGCGTTGACATAGCTTGAGTCATTCCAGATTGCGGTGGTTAATGTATGGCTGGTCTGGCTTGCGTCCATAGATTCGCTGAACACAAGCACGATTTTGCCTGTGCAGGGCGAA
>DYNZ01000126.1:4281-5881 GCA_020720805.1 Leptospira biflexa
CTCCTGCCGCATAGTTTCCGGCCGCGTCATAGCTGAATGCTTTATAATAGTAGGTCGTGCCGTTGGTAAGGCCGGTATCTATTTTGCTTGTGCCAGTGCCGTCATAGACAACGGTTGCAGCACTGTCCCCGTGACCGCTGATGTCATCTGTGGTCTTGCGCAGAATTTTTACGCCGGCAAAGTCTGTCGCGGGATTAGTCCACTGGAGGTTGACCTGGGTGTCGCCCGCAAGCGCGGTAAAACCGGTCACGTCTGCCGGCGCTGTGCTATCCGGCGTGGTCGTGACTTCTTTGAGTTTATCGCCGTAGCCGGAACAGCCAAAGATGAAAATGCTCAGAATGGCAATGGTTATAAAAGCGGTCCAAATTCTGTTTGTTTGAAATTTTTTCTGGTTCATTGATCTCTCCTGCCTCACCCCCTGCCCCCTCTCCGAGCCCAAAGCTTGGAGAGGGGGTTTTGGTATGAGATTTTGTTGTTAATGTTCTATTTTTATATGGTGCATATTTTTTTTATTTTCTGCAAAACATTTTCCATGTCCTGCTCTATTTCTATATTTTTGAAACGAATTACAGTGTATCCTTCCTTTTGCAGTAATTCCTCTCTTAGTTTATCCTGATTTTGCTGAGTTTCATGAATTTTGCCATCGACTTCGATTATAATTTTTTTTCTGCGGCAGCAGAAATCTGCCGCAAAGAACTTCATTTGACCATTGAGCCGGCACAGAATCGGCTGCTGTCGGACAATTTTTACTCCTAATTGATTGGAACGCACTCTTTGCCATAACATCTCTTCTGCCTTTGTTTGTCTTTCGCGCAAATCACGCACTACATCCGTTATATATCCCAAGTTTGTATCCTGAAAATGAGATTTACCACCGAAGCCCGATTCCCAACCGGTTCATGACATAACCGCCGGGGACATCCGGGTCAAATACATGACGGTAGCTGCCTTGATAAACCGCTGCGATGCGCGGTGTGATCTGAAACGAGAGGGACAGACCCGCTTCCGCGAGCGGCAGGCGGAAATTTACTGTGTCCGCGACGCGCTGCAATGAGCCGATATTGTAGCCGCCCGCAAGAAAAGGGGACAGACCCCAGCGGGAGCTCAAGCGTAAAGCAACGGCAAAACCCGCGCCAAAGGCAAAACTCTGATAGTTATCGATTTTGCTGGTGTCTGTTGTCTTGCCTGCCGCTGTGTCATAATCCGCAAACACAAACGGCTGATACGCCCAGCTTCTGCCAAACTGATAGCCGAATTCCGCGCGTCCGCCCAAGGGACTATTGATATAGTCTTTGATACTGCTCACGGGCAAACCATAACTGAAAAAAACACGGCCAAACCAATGGCTCTCTGCTTGTTTTGGTTTTGCCAAGGTCACCTGCGGTTCATCAGCGGGTTTTGTTTCTTTGGTTGGGTTTTTTTCGCTTTTTTCAGTTTTTTTTGCGGCTGCTGCGCTTTTTTTCCGGTTTCCTGCCTGCGCTAAAATTAAGCCGTCATACAGCGTTGCCGCGCGCACATCTGAGTGGTTTGGATAGGCAGCCTCTTGATTTTTCTCAGGAGTTTCTCCCTGAACCGGCAGCACAATAAGGAAAATAAATAA
>DYNZ01000371.1 GCA_020720805.1 Leptospira biflexa
GGTTCCAACCCAGCAAGGCTAGCAGGTTGACAAAAGCATCGGCAAAATAACCTTCTTCGCGGTAACCGGTAGCGGTTTCGCCTTCCACCGATTTCCAGAAAAGCGGAAATACCGGAAAGCCCATTTTATCGCCATCGCGCTTGCTAAGCTTGCCGTTACCGGTAGGTTTAAGCAATAGAGGCAAGTGCGAGAATTTGGGCATGGTTTCCTCCCATCCGAACGATTGGTACAACAACACATGCAAGGGTAACGACGGTAACCACTCCTCGCCGCGAATCACATGGCTTATTTCCATCAAATGGTCGTCCACAATATTGGCTAAGTGGTAGGTTGGCAAACCGTCCGATTTGTACAGCACTTTGTCGTCGAGGGTACCGGTATTAACGCGTACTTCACCACGGATGATATCCTGCATCACCACCTCGTGGTTCACCGGCATCTTGAACCGGATAACAAAGGCATCGCTGGCTTTTAACAGGTTTTCAACTTCACTGGTTGGCAGGGTCAACGAATTTTTCAGATGAACGCGGGTAGCGGCATTGTAGGTAAAGGTCTCTTTTCTCTCCTCAGCCTCTTTCCTCAGGCCATCAAGCTCTTCGGCGGAATCAAACGCATAATAGGCGTTTCCGCTCTCAATTAACTGATCCACATATTTTTTATAGATAACCCTCCGTTCCGACTGCCGGTAAGGTCCGCATTTACCACCTTCACGGATGCCTTCGTCCACCTTGATTCCGCACCAAGCGAGGCTTTCCATGATGTATTCTTCAGCACCGGGAACAAAACGGGTTTGGTCGGTATCTTCTATGCGGAGAAGAAAATCGCCCCCGTGTTTTTTGGCAAACAGGTAATTAAAAAGGGCGGTTCGCACACCTCCCATATGCAAAGGTCCGGTTGGGCTTGGGGCAAAACGGACACGAATTCTTCTTTCAGTCATTTTGGTAAAATTTTGCGCAAAGGTAGTCAGAAAATAGAGATTAGAGATTAGAGATTAGAAATTAGAAATTAGAGATTAGAAAATAGAGATTAGAAAATAGAGATTAGAGATTAGAGATTAGAGATTAGAAATTAAAAAATAGAAAATAGAGATTAGAGATTAGAATTGTATTTTGGCTGTTATGGGTTACGGGTCTCTAAA
>DYNZ01000372.1 GCA_020720805.1 Leptospira biflexa
AAAAAAAAGGAGCCAGCCATGAGAAAGAGCAGGTACAGCGAAAGCCAGATCATTCAGATACTCAATGAAGGGGAATCCGGGATGCCGATCGGAGATTTATGCAGGGAGCACGGCATCAGTCGTTCGGCCTACTACAAGTGGAAGGCGAAGTATGGGGGCATGAATGTCAATGAGCTGAAGCATCTGCGAGAATTGGAAACAGAAAACTGCAGGCTGAAGCAGATGTATGCCGAATTGAGTTTAGATCACAAGATCCTGAAGGATATCGTCTCAAAAAAGCTGTAGAGCCCGACGTTCGGCGGGAAATGGCAAGGTATGCCATAGAAACCCACCAAACCAGTGAGCGTCGGGCTTGCCTCTTGGCGAATCTCAGCCGAAATGCTTTTCGATATATCCAAAAGAAAAAGGATGATTTGGAGATACAAACTAGGTTATTGCAGATAGCTGAAAAACATCCCCGCTGGGGTTTCAGAAAAATGGCCGCCACCCTGCGAAAACAGGGGAATCCTTGGAATCATAAGAGACTGTATCGTATTTACTGCGAATCTAACCTAAATCTGCGTGTAAAACCCAAAAAGCGGCTGCTAAGCCGAAATCCTCAACCATTAACCCAACCCAAAACCATCAATTCCTGCTGGTCATTGGATTTCATGAGTGACAGCCTGGAGAATGGGCGGTTCTTTAGAACATTCAATGTGCTGGACGATTTCAATCGTGAGGCATTGTGGATTGAAATTGATTGGTCATTGCCCGCCATGCGAGTGACCAGGGTGTTGGATATGCTGGCAGTATGGCGGGGATACCCTGCCCAGATCCGTGTAGATAATGGACCCGAATTCATTTCTCGACATATGCTTGACTGGGCGGATCAACACGCAGTGAAAATAGAATACATTCAGCCCGGCAAACCTGCACAGAACGGGTTTGTGGAGCGCTTCAATCGCACCTATCGGGAAGAAGTGCTGGATGCATATTTATTCAGCACATTGGACGAAGCTAGAAGAATTTCAGCAGACTGGCTGCATGAATATAACTCCATCCGCCCCCATGCTTCTCTGGGCAACCTAACCCCTTATGAATTCACTGCTAATATGGAAAGTGTCTACTTATGAGTGGTACAACTTTTGGGGGCTTGACA
>DYNZ01000373.1 GCA_020720805.1 Leptospira biflexa
CGGCGCTCGAAAAGATTATTGAGGATATTGGGTGAAAAATATTACTTCGTAACAGGCGGATAAGTTATAATGAGGATATACAGGATATATCCTATGGCAAACAAAATTTTAGTTTCCCTCCCCGAAAAATTTCTCGAAGAAGTTGATAAAGTTGCAGCGGAAGAACATCGCTCGCGCAGTGAATTGATTCGCGAAGCATTGCGGGCGTATATTGATGTGCGTGATATTAAAAAAGGCAAAGTAGGGGAACAGTCTGCTAGTTACACGATCAAGAAATCTAAGCCCAAACCAATATCCAAATCAGAGAAATCTTTCCCAAACATTGAAATGGTCCAGTCTACAGGGGGCGCAAGTGCTGTGATTCGTGGCACACGCATTTATGTATATATCTTGATTGGCTATTTGTTAATTGGAGAAACTCCTGAAACGATTACGAAGGATATTATCCCGCATATTACCCTGCCACAGGTGTATGAAGCCATGCGGTACTATTTTGTACATCGAGCAGAGATTGACAAGGAACGTGAAGAAAATACCGAAGAGGCGAGTCGACGTATGTTGCTGGAAAAACTTGGTGAGAAGAAATATAAGGAAATGACAGGTGACAAACTTTCCGCTGAATTTACCGCATGGGAATTTGCCAGCGATGAAGCGCTCGAAAATTTTGAAAAAGGATTGAAAAAATGAAGCGTGGGGATATTGTTCTCGTCAATTTGCCTCAAGCCGCAGATGGCGCTGGTCACGAACAAGTGGGGACGCGACCAGCGCTTATTGTGCATGACGATGCCACAAGCGACACCCTGTCGGTGGTGATGATCGTGCCGTTTACAAGTAATCTCAATGCGCAGCGGTTTCCGCATACAATCCTTATTCAGCCGTCAAAAGCGAATGGATTATCCATGCCGTCTGTTTTGCTTGTTTTTCAATTACGAGCCATAGATAAACAGCGTGTGACAAAAAAGATTGGTCATCTTGAAGACGAATTAATGGGGAAGGTCAACCACGAAATAAAGGATTTGTTGGGTTTGTGATGATTGTCCCGCCGTGCGGACAGGTAAAATACCCCATGATAAACTTTTCATCAACCTACCCCAACATCGCCGCGCGGACAGAGTCCTACGGCTGGATTGAAATTG
>DYNZ01000374.1 GCA_020720805.1 Leptospira biflexa
ATGACCCAGCGCTTTATGGAGGCTCTCGATAAGTGTGGGTTTGACTCCTGCATTGTGGAAAGGAACTTTTCGCGTAGCCAAGAAGAGGTTGAAAGGGTCACGGTAGGAAAGGTTCTGAAAATTCCGGCTCTTTGTTTTCGCCTTATCAAGGCCATCGTATCTTTCAGGCCCACCATTGCCGTTTTTTATATTACCGTAGGTCTTGGGTCATTTCTGGTTGATTGTCTACTACTCTTTATATTGAGAATTTTTAGAGTTGATTATGTTCTTTATATGCATGGAAGAGGTTTAAGTAGGCTTGGTTCAGAGGTGCCTCTACCCTTAAGATTGATTGCGAGAAAAACTTTATCTTCCTCTTTTGGCGGGATAGTTCTTGGGGAAAGTTTGAAGTATGACGTGAAAGATTATATTGCTGATGTAAACTTGGCCGTTCTTCCCAATGGAATACCAGATAGTCTGGGTGACAGATGTATCGAGAGAAAACAAACCGGCGAAGACGGGAAAGTAAACATTCTCTTTCTTTCTAATCTTATACCGTCGAAAGGGCCGATGACATTTCTTCAAATAGCTAAAACAGTCATTGAACAAGAGAAAAACGTACTTTTTATAATGGCTGGCCCCTCTGATTCCGCCATTTTTACTGACACATTAAAAAGTTATATCCGGCAAAATAATTTGGAGGATTTTGTTTCCATGCCAGGAGGGGCATATGGAGAAATGAAAAACAAGCTGTTTCAGGAAGCTGATATTTTCGTTTTTCCTTCCAGTAAAGAGGCTTTTCCTGTCGTGAACCTGGAGGCCATGCAGTGGGGGCTTCCTGTTATATCGACGTTTGTGGGGGCAATACCGGATGCGGTTATTGATGGGGTGAACGGATATTTAGCTGATCCACAGGATTCGGCAGTCATGGCTTCCAGCGTTCTAAAATTAATTCGTGATCCTGAATTACGTCGAGCCATGGGACGCAAGGGCCGGGAAAGGTTTGAACAGGAATATTCTTTAGATGCCTTTGAAAGAAAAGTGAAAGAAACAATGAATTTCTTTATGGCCTTGCAAGAGCAAAATAGAGCAGGGGTGAAATAATGTGCGGAATAGTCGGTTTTTTTACAAAGGATACCGTCTCGCCCATAGA
>DYNZ01000375.1 GCA_020720805.1 Leptospira biflexa
ACATGTTTTTCTTGTGGAGTGCTTTACTGGCCGTCAGAATTAGTGGCGTACAAACAGAGAAGACTTTTTTTCACGGCTTTTCTGGGGCCGGGAGACATATTTAATTTTCAAATTTCTCTCATCATTTAAAAACGTTATAATCTTGAAATCCGTCGGGAAATTATTCTGCCCCCGGCTTAGAAACATATCCCAGTCCCTTCATAGCTCGGTTATGCGAGACTCTAATCTCCAGATGTTTGGAGAGACTTAACAAATATAGACATGGCTGCATCTATGGCATGATGAGTATTGTAATAAGTTCGAGCTGCTGAGGATGCCTCCTGCCAACGCCTTGAATCTTTGACAAAAGCGGTAATCCCGGCACATATTTCTTCAACGGAAAAAGCTGGTTGTCCCAGTTTTTTTCTGGCAATGATCTGGTCAGGGTCAAAGGTGGAAATAACAGGCAGGCCGACACTCCATGCCTCAAGAAAGGTATTGGGAAAGCCTTCATATATTGAAGTGCAGCAGAGAAGACAAGCATTACAGTAAAGATTGGCTAAGTCGTGGTGAGTAAACCAACCATGCAAGATAACGTTGGGAAGTGATTTGGCGCGTTGATGCAAGGCTGCGGCATAATCTGTGCGAGCATTGGAGGCACCAGCAACGTCAAAAGCATATTGTGGTAAGGCCTCTGCGATATCAAGCAACCATTCCAATCTTTTTTCTTGACTACATCTTCCAACCCAAAGAATACGGGGAGGGTCATTGGGCGGGGAAATACGTTCGACACCAATGAAGCCAGAACAGGGCATCGGGGATACCAGGGCGTCAATACCAAATCCATTTTGGAGCATTTTTTGTTGATGGTATGTTTGAACAATAACTATATCAGCATATCTCAAACCATACCGGTAAAGCGCCCGTTCTCGCCAGGGTTTTAATTTTGGTAAATCTGGCATGCAGTCAGGATCGCTTGCTATTGAATGGACAACCTTTTTCCCATGTTGGTTCGTCCAAAGTGCAACCTGTCCCAATCCAAGGTCACCGCAGTGGTAATGGTAAATATCAGCATCGGCACGTTTCATTGCATTGATAAGACCAGTCCAGCGAGGATGGAAAAAACGAAGGCCGGGCAGTCCTTTGTTTCT
>DYNZ01000376.1 GCA_020720805.1 Leptospira biflexa
TCTGCCCTCCTGTTTTGCGTTAAGAATTTAAAAAATCAGCGACAATTTGCATAAAAATGGTATTATTTTTCTGTAATTTTTTGTGCCTAAAAATTCATCAACAGGACACATCATGGCCAGCGCCGAACAGTTAAAAGCACTCCTGAAATCGCATCTCGAAGGTGACGAACCGCATTTTTTTGCAGTTGCCATGCAGGTTGCCGCCTACGAAGCGAAACAGGGGCATGGAAAACTGGCCGGAGAGCTGCGTGCTTTGATTGACGAAGCCAAAAAGAAAAAGGGTCAGCCGAATCAAGCGCGACCGATTGCCATATCTCAACCCAAAGGGGAGCTGTCCTCCCTCCTATCTGCCTCGTATCCGAAGCTCCGTTTGTCGGATATCGTTCTAAACCGTGATATTCATGGCCGCCTGACCCGCATCATCAAGGAGCAGCGTCAGATTGCTAAACTCCGTTCCCATGGTCTGATCCCACGAAAAAAGATGTTGTTCGTGGGACCTCCCGGCACCGGCAAAACCATGTCTGCCAGCGTGTTGGCCGGGGAGTTGGGGATACCACTTTTTGTGGTCCGTCTTGAAGGGCTGATCACCAAATTCATGGGAGAGACGGCCGCCAAACTGCGTCTCATCTTCGATGCCTTAGCCCAGACCAGGGGCGTCTACTTTTTTGACGAATTTGACTCAATCGGTTCCCAACGTGGTCAGGCCAATGATGTCGGGGAAATCCGCCGGGTATTGAATAGTTTTTTGCAGATGATCGAACAGGATGATTCCGACAGCCTTATTCTGGCGGCGACCAACCATCCTGACATCCTGGACTATGCACTGTTCCGGCGTTTTGACGATGTCGTTAGCTTCAAACTCCCAGAT
The DNA here is from genome assembly GCA_020720805.1 of Leptospira biflexa. Classification (GTDB taxonomy): domain Bacteria; phylum Spirochaetota; class DYNZ01; order DYNZ01; family DYNZ01; genus DYNZ01. Next base: position 869 of record DYNZ01000376.1, read on the forward strand.
GAGGCATTGACGATCGAACTGATCAAAAACAAGGTAGCTGGGTTCCCAACCACTCGGATTATCTGGAAGCGCATCGCAGTCTCCGCAGAAGGTCTTAGTTTTGCCGATATTGCCAAAGCCTGTGAAGATGCCATTAAGGATGCCGTTATCAACGACAGGGGAAAAATCACCCAGAAAGATATCACGGCATTGTTGCTTGATCGAAAAGCGAATCTGCCCCGGAATGCTGCTCACAAAGATCATCTACCGGGGTAATTGC
>DYNZ01000377.1 GCA_020720805.1 Leptospira biflexa
AACAACTACTCCAAGATTGCTTCTCAAAAACTTTCTGAGTTAAAAAACGCTATTAATTCTGATGCAGGCAAGAAAATGCTTTCACAGCTTGAAGCAACAATAATCAAGGTAAAAGAGGATAATAAAAAGGGATTGGAGATGGCTCAAGACTTTCAGGGAGGAGACGCTCTCAGAGTTTACAACGAGCTGTTCTACTCAAGTCTTACTCATTTGGACAAAGCCCTTGAAACGTACTCCACATTTCTTCGTCAGCAAGCTGGAGAATTTGAAAAAAGAGCTGAAGACACTGCGGCCTCTGTTCGCATGATGCTTGTCATCGCATCTGTTGTGGGATTGGCTTTTGCCGTTATATTTGGTTTTTTAATCACCAAAAGTATCTGCAAACCACTTGCAGAAGGAGTTGAAATATTAAACTTGATTGCCGCAGGCAATCTCTCCAATGATGTTCCAGAAAGCCTGATGAAGCGCCAAGATGAGTTTGGTGATTTGTCAAAGGCGCTGGATGTAATGGTTAAAAATTTGAGAAAAGTGGTTAGAGATGTAAGCGGCGGGGCACAGAGTCTTCTTGCCACCTCATCAGCGCTTGCCACCATCTCCCAAAATGTGGCATCAGCAGCAGACCAGGCTAGTTCAAACACAACCATGGTGGCATCGAGCATGGAGCAGACATCAGCCAGCCTTTCCTCAGTAACAGATTCCACAAACGAGATGACTATGACAATCAGCGATATAGCTTCTAATTCTGAAAAAGCCCGCGCAATCAGCATGCAAGCAGACAGCAAGGCAAAAGGTCTTTCTGAGTCAGTTCAAAAATTTGAACAAGCAGCGCAGGAAATTGGACAGATCACCAGCACAATCACGAAAATTTCATCTCAGACTAATTTGCTAGCATTAAATGCCACAATTGAGGCAGCACGCGCAGGCGAGTCAGGAAAGGGCTTTGCAGTGGTGGCAAATGAAATAAAGGAGCTTGCCCGTCAGACAGCTACTGCTACAGAAGATATCAACAACAAGATATCATGGGTTCAGGATACAGCCAGCAATTCAATGAAGGATATTACAAATATAATTAATGTTATTGATGAAGTCGGCCAGACAGTCAGCAGTATTGCAGCAGCCATTG
>DYNZ01000378.1 GCA_020720805.1 Leptospira biflexa
ATGTTTGCGGTAACAAAAGAAACTTTCTTCTCAACCATTTATCAGAGGATGTTATGACCAAAAAATATTTGACCAATAATGTTAATGCACAATTAGGTACAGCCATTTCAGAAAAATCAGTGCTGGAAGAAAATGACCGTAAAAAGAAAACGTCAGAGATGATTTCCGGGGCGGCAATGGGTGAGAATTTTCATTTTCGTGAAGTTCTGGAAAATACCATCAATGAAGGGCTTGATGATATGGTCAGCCAGGCCAGACGGTACAAGGAAAATCCGTTGCATAGCCGCACCGGGTATGTGGCCGAAGCAGATCACTGTGCCACCTTCAACACCCGCAAGGCCTTAGAACGAGATAACACCAGAGCAGTGCGGCAGCCAAACGGCAACCATGGTGATTACAAGATCGTCAAAGGGGATAAAGTACTGGTGGAAGGTGAGGTGAAATATAACGGCTCTGCTGAAAAAACAGAAAATAGCATGCGGAAGTATGAAGATCAGCAGCTCGTTGGCCCTTCAGATCAGATCGAAGATATAAAGGAAATTGCCAGAAAGAAAGCTGCCAAAGGGAATGCAAGCTCAAATGACACGCGACAGCAAACAGCCCGTGAACATGAGGCAGTTGAAAAAAATGTCTCAGACTCAATCACTGATGGCGAAACAAAATCAACTCCCCGTACCCGCAAGGAAGCAAAAAAAATAACCTCGAAAGCAACCAAGGGGAAAGTTGCTCCTGAGGATGTCATGCCGCCTTTGGGTGAAAGTGTCGGCACGGCTATGAAATCCGGAGGGTTGTCAGGCGCTAAAATTGGGATGGGGTTTACTGCAGTTGTGTCTGGTGTGAGCAACATAAATGCCTGGGTAAAGGATGATAAAAACGGGCAAGAAGCCCTTGTTGATGCGGCCAAAGATATAGCGACTGGAACCATAGATGGTGGTGTGAAGGGCGCAGCCGCCAGCGGCGCAACAGTTCTTGCCATTCATGCCGCCACTTTGACAACCTCCACTGTGGCGAAGACCGTTCTGCGGAGCAACGCGCCGGTCGTTGCGGCTATTACTGCTGTTGATGTGGCAAAGGATGTTTTTGATCTTGCAAATGGAAATATTGATGGGGCAGAATTC
>DYNZ01000379.1 GCA_020720805.1 Leptospira biflexa
GTAAACGACCTCGATCAAGACTTCGACACGACTTTACTCTGACCCCAATTCACCCTAAAACTACTCTGACCCCAATTCGCCCCCAGCGAGGAGCGCAGCACATTCGGAAAAGTTAGCACTTGATATAGATATGAGATAACAAGGAGTTACAAACAAGGGAAACAGAAAAAAGCAAGGGGGGCACGACAGGATTTGAGTCGCAGCCCCCCTTTATTTATTCGGGAGACTGACTATAGAAACCGACGGTCTCTTTCAATTTGGCAGCATAGTTATAAATTTCATTGAGGCTTTGTATCGGGTGCTTTGTCTCGGTTTTGTTGGCATCAAACAAGCCAATATACTTCTGTCCGGTATTGAAGTGCAGGCGACACAGTGGCCTTCTATTATTATCATCTAAAAGGACTCCAAAGTAACTTTTGTTGTCGCGGTGCGCCACCCTGGCGACATCAACAACCTCATGCAAAATCGCCCGTACAATATAAAACCCGTCTATTTCATCTTGGGTGGTTATGATCTCAGAAGGCTTTGGTTGGTCGGTATCGTCATTGGCTGGAGTTCCCTTTTCTTCAGTATTTTCACTGGTGAGCGCAGATTTCAGACGATCGTTTATCCGACCGTTAATCAAGAGATGGATGGCCTGCTTGACAATAGGTGTAAATTGCTCGATAACCTGTTGCGTTTTCATCCCAGTGTAGACATTGCTAATGATCAGCTTGACGAAATCTTGAGAGGGATTGGCAAATTCACTTTCCAGAATGTTTTTTATTTCTCTGGTGTATTTAAGGTCATTGGCGGTGAGCAGCATCTTGTCGATTTCAAAAGAGCTTTTGGTTAATTTTGTAAGCTCAGGGATAATCTGATCATCAATATCGAGTAAGTTTACTTCCATGAATGGTTTTTCATCCATCTTGTTCGGTTCTTCGAGATCGGAAAAAAAACGGTAAACAATGCCATTCGTCAGAACAGCTATCCTGGCTGTGGTAACATGGAAATAGCGGCGGAGTTGGGATGCGTGACAGTCGTTCAGACTGAAACCGCAGCATTTACACTCAAACAGCATGGATATTTTTCCTTCTGTGACAATTGCATAATCAGCCTTTTCACCTTTTTTGCTGCC
>DYNZ01000380.1 GCA_020720805.1 Leptospira biflexa
ACACCAAGGCTTGGGAAATAATATCAGGCAGTTCCCCCCTCACCCTAACCCTCTCCCTCAAGGGCGAGGGGATTTTCTGAAGATTGATGCTAATCAGGTTCCATTTTACCCGTTTAGTGAGAGGCTGTGTTTATGCAAAATGTTGTTTTTATTGCGTAGCGTCGTTGCGCCGTTGCGTGAACTGTTTTTTTAGGTTTATCTGCTGGTCTAAAGCTTGATGCCTCAGTAAAAAGTCTGAGTTATTATAACTAGCTGATATTATTTTACTTTATGCAAATATTTTCTTGATTCACGCTGGTGATTGTGGTATATAATCCCTGTAAATTCAGATTGTTACGGGGAATCTCATGATTCACATCAAAGACCACAAACAACGCGACATGTTCAACCCGTTTGCTCATCTTGGCCCAAAACGCCTTGCTCTTTTAGAATCATCGTGGGCTCATCTCTTTCGGGAAGAGATACTGCACAAGCTTCCCGCAGAGAAACTTTTTCCGTTTTTCTCCGAATTCAGAGGACGAAAGAGCAAAGAGCTCTATGCCATGCTCGGCCTTGTCCTTATTCAGCAGATGGAAGATTGCAGCGACACAGACGCTGTTGACAACTTTGCGCTGAATCTCAAGTGGCAGTACGCGCTTAACATAACCGACGAATCAGATGTTGCCTCATATGTTTCACCCAAAACCCTCTGGAACCTGCGAGACATCGTAGCCAGAAACGGGTTGCAGGATAAGCTCTTTGAGAATGTAACAGATGCCCTCAAGAAACTGTTTGCTCTTGATTCGTCAAAGCAGCGGCTTGACTCAGTTCACATCTTTTCCAATATGGCGCATCTTGGCCGGATTCGTCTGTTTGTCAGGACAATACGCACCTTTTTGATCAATCTGAAGCGCCATCATGCAGCAGAATACGATCTGCTCGGTGATATTGTTCTACGCTATGATAAAAAGAGCGATGGCGCATTCGCTGTCAAACCGACAGAATCGGCAAAGAAACTTACCGAGCTGGGCGATGACTGTTTTTTACTGGTAGAGCGGTTTAAAGAACATGCTGCCGTTGCAAAGATGGACAGCTATAAACATCTGTTACGGCTCTTTACTGAGCAGTGCGTTAT
>DYNZ01000381.1 GCA_020720805.1 Leptospira biflexa
ATCCTGGCAATTTTGATCCAGAAGAGAAATTAAGGCATTCCTTTGGAGTTATCTATGATGACCCGCTGGAAGTGGAAATTTGGTTTTCCCCCTCTCAAGTACGCTATGTCACTGAGCGAACCTGGTCACAGGGGCAGGAAATAATCCGTCAGGAAGACGGATCTATCATTTTAAAGATGCTTACATCAGGGAGAGATGATGTGAAAAGATGGATACTTGGTTACGGGGCCGAGGCTAAGGTACTGGCTCCAACAGATTTTCGCGAGGAGATCGTTGAAGAAATCGCCCGCTTGGAAAAAAATTATCAGAGCTGATATTTTTATCTGCAGCTTGTGTCCGATTTCGTCACTCTGTCGGTTTATAGTGCAAATTGTTCCAAGTAATAGAGCATATATCTTGTCCTGTAAGGATTTGTTGCTGGTTTGGCGGGTATCCGCAGTCTCTACGTGGATGAGGATGTGGTATCGAAGGTGATTCAGGCGCTCTGCATGTGTCGGTTGCTGTTTGTCTGTGGCAGCGCTACAGGCACAAATTCAATATTTTATTCCACGAGAGGAAAGGAGCTGCTGGTTATCGATGCAGGTTTATCATGAAATTTGACGGGACGACAATTCTTGGAGTAATTGCGGCAATATGCACTACATGTTCATTTTTGCCGCAGGTAATCAAGATTCTGCGATCAAAAAGAACCAATGACGTTTCGTTTCTGATGTATGCCATCCTCAGCACAGGATTGTTTCTGTGGCTGATTTATGGGTTTCTCCTTATGGATTTACCATTGATTATGGCAAACACGGTCAGTTTAACCCTTGCGATGTGTGTTCTGGTTCTCAAGATACGGCATGGGTAAAAATGAAGAAAATACTGAGTGTCTTTCCTGACTTTTCAGAGAGTTCAATCATTCCAAGAGAGGTAAAAAATGGAAGATAATTATACTGATAGGCCGTGCGTTTGTCCCGGATGTGCAGGAACAGGAATTGTCGTTCGGGCGCCCATAGAGCCATTCAGTCCCGCAAGAGTGGGACCTTTTCATTATACATGTAATATTTGCAATGGAACTGGCACTGTGCCAGAGAAAAAAGCTCTTGAGGCAATGAAAACATACCGACCATA
>DYNZ01000382.1 GCA_020720805.1 Leptospira biflexa
TCCTCAACCCCACCACCTACCTCCGCCATGCTCCTCCCCTTGGTTAAGGGGAGGCTGGGAGGGGTTACCGCAGGGCGTGGAATAAAAAAACAAAAGCGGAATTATAAGCCAAGGCAACCGTAAACCGAACCGCCCCAAATTTCCTCTTGATACCAGAAGGGATCACTTAAAGCGCAACCTTTTCGATCATACCTTGTCCGTGCTAATATTGAGAAGACGCTTGATCTTCTCTTTGGCTATCCAATAAAGAAAAATGGGGGTGGATTTCATGTTTCGCTCCCACAGCCGACGTGGTTCTCTGAAAAACCTGGGTAGCCATTCCAACCCAATTCTTTGCCAAAATCCAGATGAACGCTGCCTGGTACCTGCATAAAAATCAAAAACAGCGCCAATGGCCCCAGTAAATGGAACTTCAAGCTTGCCTCGATTTTCATAAATCCATTTTTCCTGTTTTGGTGCTGTCATCCCAACCCAAAGAACATCAGGTTGGGCTGCATTTATCGCAGCAACCATGGCAGCATTTTCTTCGGCGCTGAATTCTGGCTTGTACGGCGGAGATAAGGTTCCGCAAACGGTTATTTCAGGAAACTCCAGATTGAGGTTCTGCGTAATAAGCCCAAGAACATGCTCTGAGGAGCCTATAAAAAAATATCGGCCCCCACCATTTTTTGCCAACTCAACAGAAAGCCCCTGAAAAAATTCAAACCCTGCAACTCTTTCCTTGATTGGAAGGTTTAAAGCACGTGCAGCAACAAGTATTCCTGCCCCATCGGGTATTAATAAATCTGCACACTTGAGAGCTTTACAGAATTGCTGATCACGAGAAGCAACCACTAAAGAATGAGGATTCGCACAAGCCATATAATGTCCATGGCCACCAGAAGCAATAAATTCGCGAGTCTTGGCTATATCGCCTTGAGCTCCTTGGTGACTTACCCAGTAGCCAAAAAGAGGTGAGACATTTAATGCAGTTGTAATCGAATCGGAGTTTTTCATTTTATTGAGCTCTTAACAGACTTCAGATTGGGCGAAAGGGGCCAACTTGCCCGGAGGGGATCTTTATAGGGCCCTATTTTTTCAAAGGGAATTGGTTTGAAGCCCAATTTTA
>DYNZ01000383.1 GCA_020720805.1 Leptospira biflexa
GCACATTACCGTTGACTTGTTTTCCCTATTCATGTATTCTTGGTGTAACTAATCAACAAAATAGCCACCAAGGAGGCCAGCATGAGTAAAAAAATAAACCCAAGCAAGATACTGATAACCAATATCATCTCTCGGCAGGATGATATAGCCAACGGCAACTATCCACACTTGCCCCTGCCAAAATTTCCCAAATACACCATAGGCAATTTACGGGGCGGGATTGGCAAGACCTCCTTGGCTTTCAATTTGTCATATCAGACCGACAATCTATTGGTGGTTGATACCTGCCCCCAAGGGAATTTGTCGTACTTTTACGACGAGGAGTATTACGTCAACAATTCCACCAATGTAAGAGATCTTATTTTGCCATATCTCTTACCAGGGTTAGGCAAAGCCACCCGCGTAGCCAAGAATATCTCGGCATCTAATCCTCATTTTGAGAAAAAAAATTCTTACTACATTGCTTCCAGTAATGATCTTTATCACCTGCCTTCCCAAATAACCACCGCGCTCAATCAGGCCAAATCCATACCTGGAACGCAACAAATGACGGCCATCGATTATATCCTTTACTCACTTCGAGATGAAATCGAGCGGGAGATGAAGGAGGCCCACCTTGAGCGATGTCTGATCGATACCTCGCCATTTTTCGCGGGTGCCACCCATTTGGCCTGGCATGCCACCGACGCCTTAATCGTACCGGTGCGAACCGATCAACAATCAATAAATTCGTTTGAGTTATTGATCGACACTTTGTCAAATTCAAACAGCGAATTTCGAAAAAATATCCCCTCGGACGGGCATACCCCCAAGATCCAGCTAGTAGTCCTGACCCATTGTGCTTGGTCCACGAAAAGCGGCGCACGCAACGAACCAAATCAACAGACTAAAATGTTTATTACCAAAGTGAAGGATATTGTTGACCGAAATATTCAGCATTTCACCACCCAGGATGCCGATAATCATATTTTGTTGTTAGACGATTTTCTCGGCACTGGCCGCATATCAACGGTATCATCGAAACCGATATCTCTATTGAATGCTGGCGACTCCATGCGAATCAACAGGGTGAAGGCGACCGTCAACGCCTCGGTGGAAAAAATAAAG
>DYNZ01000384.1 GCA_020720805.1 Leptospira biflexa
TGGACGTCGGTCGCTCCTGTGACTTCCTGTCACCCGCGACACTAGTCCATCCGTGCACATCGCATTGACAGTTGCAGGATATCCTGACTGCATGGCATTGCCTTGCAGTCGGATAATGCCAGGTCGTGGTATTACCAACGTCCTTTTGGCACAAAGTCCATTGCAAACAGTAAATACTGGCTAAAGGGTGCGTCGACATCGCTGGCATTGCCTTGCGATATCCGAAAGCGAAAATGCCTTTAGTATACTTAATAAAGTATGCATCGATTTTACTGTAAGGATTGCAAATCCCTTTGTCAAGTGTTTTTATGCCAGAGGTCTTTGGGGAGGTTCACCTCTGTCCATTTTCTGAGGTATGTGGAGAATTTTTTTGAAAAACATCATCAACAATACTCTTTATGTAACTTTCATCTGGAAAATAGGATCTATACGTTCGGCCGCTGCTTACTTTTTTCAGTTGATACTTTTTAAGAAAGTAGTCCTGATATTTAGCCAGCAGGATTCCCGGAGTCTCCTCCCTAATGGATGAAAGTTCTCGCAATTTATTTTCCTTTTTATTCCCTTTATCGTCCAATATCACGATCTGTTCGACAAACCCGTTGTAACCATATACAGCAATTAATTGCTGGCTGTGGGCGATAACCTGCCAGGTTAGGAGTAAGCGAGAATCCCTGCCCGGAGGGGGGGTATTTCTGCTGGATGTCTGACATGCAGAAATTGCGGAAACAATTATAAGGGCGGTTCCGAAAACCAGCATTTTCTGTATCAATACATGCGCCCTTTGGTAGGCATAAAAACGGTAGTATTTGTGCCTACCCATAACAGACAATGCCAGCGAAATAGCTTTTTTCATCATCCGATTTATCCTCCTGCCAAATTCCAGACAAAGTATTCCTTGCGTTTTTCAGTATGAAATCCGATGCTCCTGATGCCTCTGTAGTTGTCAGTATAAAATGAGTAATAGATCGCGGTTGTGCACAGATCCCAGTAAGAAATGGATGAAGATGTCCGATGTTGGTTTGACAAATTGGCTCATAGTATGATGATACTGGATATAGTTTGTTATGGCAACTAAAAGAGAAGCGTTATCATGCCTCGATACCTC
>DYNZ01000385.1 GCA_020720805.1 Leptospira biflexa
GATTATTTTAAGTGTCGGGTCGTGATCTTTTTTAAAGTAAGGGAGGTAAAATCCTGACATTCCGGGGGCAGATTTTTTAATGGCACTTCAGCCCGGGCTGCCTCTTTATGGCCCCCGGCTGGTCCCATCGCCCCAAAAATACGGCTGGCCAGTTTGCCGGCATTCTTGCGATAGCCGTCACAACGAAAAATGACCACCAACCGTTCGCCATGAATGCCAGACACAAAAACCCAGTCCACCTCATCCACATGATTAAGAAAATCAGCAATAATCACCAGCACATCAGGACTTCTAATCTTACCCAAATGGGTATAGACTCGTCGTTTGGAATACTTCATTTCGGCCAGGGCGGTGGCAAAATACTTGAGCTCCGAACGACGAAGATCGGTGAGTTCAATTTTGCGCACCAGATCCCGGTTGGCCAGGGGAAAAAGATAGCGAAAGGAGATGCCATCGGCAAGACGGGACTGTTTTTCAAAATTGCGGGTATCAACCTTGATCCCATAGAACAGGGCGGTGGCCGTGGCAACGGTCGGCTTGATACCGGCCGCCCGCAGATATTCAACCAGCATGGACGAGGCGGCGCCAAAATCGGGCCGAATATCAACAAAAGAGGCCTGACATTCGCCGGAAAAGGGGTGATGATCAATCACCGCATCAAATTTCATCTTTTCAAAAGCAGGATGATGAGAGGGTTGAGAATCCACCAGGATTTTTTTCTTGAACGAATCAAGTTTAAGGCTGGCCAATTTTTCAATGGGAATTTTCAGTCGCTGAACCATGGCAATATTGTTCAAGCGGCGAATTTCGTTGGGATAGGCAATATGAACACTTTTGACCCGATAACGAAGGAGCTGCCTGATCGCCATGGCACATGCCAAGGCGTCGGGATCGGCGCTGATACAGACCAGAATGTCATCTTCCTTATCGAAAACATTCCAGAAGGCCTGCAACCGCTCCTTGGCCGTCTTACAAGTATTTACCAGTGGTAATACGCAGTTTTTTCTGTTTATTGGCATTGCCTGTTCAGCTTTTTGATGACGAAAGGAAGAAGGGATAAGACAGTCATCCAAGTTTGTCCGTTTTGGGAGAGAATGAAAAGG
>DYNZ01000386.1 GCA_020720805.1 Leptospira biflexa
AAGAATGAAAAAATGGGAAGATAAATAAAAAGTACAACAAATGTACTCACGGCAACAAGAAGCGCAATATGAGAAGACGAAACAGCCAGAGGATGTTCATCCTCTGAGAGTGCTCCGAAGACCCTGCGGAATTCTACGCCAGGGATAAGGAAACAAGAGAGGATGGCGCAGGCGTTGTAGAAAACAACAAGATTGCCAACTCCCATCGTAATCATGGCCCAGATTATATTTTGATGACTAAGCGATCCAAGCGCATACATCGTGAATCCATTATATATGGCCAGATACTGTGAAACATGGCGTGCAACAGCGCTACCCGTCATGTCGGCCACTTCAACCTTCTGTGCATTTATAGCATCTCCGACGGTCTGATACACTGGAACTCCTTCCGCTTGCGCGACAATCACATACAAAACCAACATGAGGAAAGGGCAGATCCTACGAGCCCAGGTCAGTGCTGTGTGAGAAACCAGATAAGGTTTCAACTCGGTGTTAAAAAACCGATGGATGATTGCAAAAGTCAACCAAAATATGGGAATAACAAGAAAAAATACAATCCACTGTCGAGCGGTATAAGTGTGGAACTGGATGAGCATAAAAAAAGATGTCACAAGTGACCAGCAACCCCATAACAAAACCTTCAAGGGGCGACCGGAAAACAGACGAAAAAGCCATCCACGTTTTGCAAACATGCGTAGCCGACTGATTTGACGAATGGTGGCACTGTAAATACCGCAAATACAGATGGGGATACTCATCAAAAAGACGCTGACAACAACCACCCAAAACTGACTCGTAGCAAATTTCATACCCATGAGCCAAGTAGCCCCTCCCCATGCCACAGCTTTGATTAAAAATAAGAGAAACTGGAGAAATTGAGGAAAAAACTTACTCTTGGGTTTTGGCAATTCTGTCGTATCTTGTGGCTGAACATCCGCCTCATTCACCTGCAAATCGTCATGTTTTGATGTCATATTATGGTTCCTTCTAAGTAACAGATTTTCAACTTGTTGATATTGCGAGCAAAAAAAGGGGCAGATTTAATGTGCATCTATTTTTATGAATTCAATCTGATATATTCTCACAACTGGTTGAAGTATATC
>DYNZ01000387.1 GCA_020720805.1 Leptospira biflexa
TTATGGGTCTCTATCAGAATTCTAAACAGCAAAAGGCGGCTCAACAGGGGAATTAATTATTTTTTCTGATTGAGTAAGATGTCCTGAGTCAGTCTCTTTTGCAGATTGATTTTGAAGACAGCACGTTGGACGTAAAACGGCCCGTCTTCCAGTTGTTGATTGGAAGACGGGCCGTTTTACGTCCAACGTGCTGGAGATGAATAAACTCGCTGGTATTATAATTGTTCAGTGCAACCAATATCTGTCTCGGGGTTGCAACCATCTTGCTTGGGTTCAGGTGGGACAAAATGTACCGGTTGGACATGGAAGACAGTCGTGATGTAATTATCAATTACAGAGGTGCTTGCTTGCTCAATAGCTTGATTGAATAGGGCATCATATTGTTTGTCACCAAGGATGTTTGGTGATACTTTGACATCTACCCTGTTGGTCCAGATTACATTGCCGGTGGCAGCCTCTTGAACCCAGATGCGCATCTGGACTACGGCCTGATCGATGCGCTTTTTTTGCTCAGTATTCAAAAAATCTAAGCCAAAGTCATTATCATTGTTATTAGATTCGTGCTCTATTGTTCCACCGGCTGCCATGTTGTTTATATTGTCATATTGATCAAAGTTTGAAAAACCAATAAAAATTGGATCAAGGGGGCCAAAAATGAATGGCAAAATACCTCGTTTCCATGGCGCCCAAGTGTATTCGTTTCTGGCCTTGAATTCAATGAGTCGTCCTCTGATGATGTAATCCGCATGGAATTTGCGGCCGATCTTGGCGATTGTCTGTTCGGTAAGGCCATGGGTGCCGGGGCTGGCAGCAATCCGATTGTCATGCTGGGTCTGCTGTTCGGCGATATAGACACGAATCTGATCTTTCATGAGATCTGACCATTCATCATTCAGTTCATTCGTGAGGGACGGAGAATTGTTCTGGTCGTAGTGCACGATATTAATAATAGATTGAGCAACGAGATAGTCAAAGACATCTTCTTGGCTGGGGAGAGAAAATCCATTGGTCACGAGGCGATCTGTGAGGGATTCGGTAATGAGCATTTCCCGTCGATAGGCCGCAGTAAGAGAGTCGGCATAGGTGTAGTCGGCAAAG
>DYNZ01000388.1 GCA_020720805.1 Leptospira biflexa
CATCATCAGTGAGCAATGAATTAAGATATCTCTTCATGTCCACATCCACAGTACCAGCAGCACAAGTCGTGCCATCAGGCAGTGGGCTGCCAAGATAGCAGGAATTGATACTCGAATTTTTCCCTAGTTCATCGCAGGTCAGATTTAACAAATCATCTTCATAATAAGGGGCAGAGGTTACCGTTACATTTGTTTCCGTAACGGGGTTTGTAGGGAAGACCTCCTTGGCTATTACCGATGAATCATCATAGACGGCATAAAAGCGATTACGGATCATGGTGTACTTGGGATTTTCACGATCACCAGTCCCAAAGAAGAGCGAGGCCATTTTATCTTTAGTGTCGAAGGTTATACTGATATCTGGATCTGGAGCAGTATCAATAAAATGATAGTTTTTGGCCTCAAACAAACCCTTGGAGCCGCCCCAGGATATGGATGGCGAGTAAAATGTTTTCCGGCCCTGATCCTGCAAATCTCCTCCGCCTCCAATTCTACCGCTGGCACTGGAGCTTCCAGGATTAGCACCGAACACTTTATTCACCCTCCAGTTCGTGCTACCAACTTCCCAGTAAGGGACGGCTCCATTGGGATTAGCGTTTTCCAGATCAAAGGTCAACCGCACCTTGAACAGATTGGCATAGACATCAACAGCATATACCGCCAACAAGATATTTTCCTTTGAAGTAGAAACTGATTTTTTCGTAACAGAATCATAGTAGATATATTTGTCTGTGCCTGTCACCACGCTGGGGTTGGCAGGAAAAGAAAACTTCATGCCCATAAGGGTCTGTGCCGCTCCCGTGGTAAGATCTGCCGCTCCATAAGTAACCGAGAAGGGAAGAATCTGCTTTGACGAAGAATCAGCCAGAGTGACAGTAGTTATGGCAGTTGGATTATCAATATCCACCACATAAATACCACGACCACGCTCATTTATCCCAGGATTATACTTGTTATAATTATCATCATTATAGACATCCTGAGTTGACTCGGCTTGCGACCATTCGCTGTTATCTATATTCCCATTGGCCTTATACGGTGTCCCGTTGGAATCCTGATCGGTAAACGGCTCAGGGAAAAAATCTTCCTCGGGGTCAT
>DYNZ01000030.1 GCA_020720805.1 Leptospira biflexa
ACATCGCTGGCATTGCCTTGCGATATCCGAAAACCAAAATGCCTTTAGTATACCTTCACTGTGAACATCACTCTTTTAAGCAAAAACCTTTTGCACCATCACCAAAGGTTTTTGCTTCATATTTTTCCTGGTTCTTGGTTATCTGCTGGCGTGTGCAATATCTCCAATTGCCATCTTCCAGGTACGTATATTCCAACTGAACATTCGCGTCCTTATCCATTTTGGTGGTTCCATTGTTATCTCCAGGCTGGGTGTTCTCCTTGCTGGTGTCTAACTTCAAATCAGTTGCAGGTTTTCCGTTTGGTGGATCTGGCTGATGACCCTTTTTCTGATCCGCAAGATCTTTATCGATTTGATCCGTGCTGTCTGTAGATGGCTGTTTTCGATTCGCATCCAACTGCTCCGGCGTGAAGGCTTTGATTTTTACCCCAGCGGCCACCTGGTTCATAATGGACTCAAAACGGTAGTATTTTGATTCAGCAGCCACAAAATTTACGACCACCGCGTTATTTGCAACTTTCTTGCCCACCAAACGCTGTATATAGTTTTGCCCCTGGTGGTAAAACCTGGTCACCATCAAAAAAGAGCTATCTTCGCTTTTTGTGTCGGAAACCGGCTTGGTTGGATATTTATCGATGATCTTCTCAAGGGTGTGGAACCTGAGCTTCTGCTTGCGTAAAATCTCCTGCTGCAGAGTATACAGATCACCCTGAAAACCACGGTACGACTCTATGATAATAAAACTTGTCGGCGACTCATGCATCTCCAGGCGCAGGGTATCCTTTTGCTGGTTCTGGTAAAGTTCCCAATTCGCGGGAATGACAGCCTGCAGACCATACTCCTTGCTCTCAAATGGTTTAAAGAGATCACCACTATCGACCGCTTTCCCCACAGATGTTGCCAAAACGAATGCAATTAAAATAAAAGAGAGTTTGTATTTCCGGAACATATTCGCACCTTTGTATTTCCTGTCGAAAGCCAGAATCAATCGGGTCGGACTTTCCCTATCCTACAATCATCGGACATTTGCAGGATGGAAAGCCAGTAAGCTCATGATTAATCAGCTACTTTTTTTTATCCCATCAGAATTATTGAAAATTGGCTAGGGAAAGGGGTCGTTTCCAAAAAAGAGATCATTCAAAGCCCCTGTAAAGCCGAAGGTATAGTGAGAAATCATAAAGATGGAATGACAAATCCTATGGAAGAGTTTTTTTACCAAAATTTTTTCTTTATTTTGATTGGAGCCCTCGGCTTTGTTATGCTGGTGGTTCTGATCGCGAAGATCTATCGCTGGCTAGTTCGTCTTGCCTTTGTGCTGGTTTTCCTGCTGATCTCCTTGGTTGTGCTCCAGCAGATGGAAAAACATAAGATTATCGATTGGGAAAAGCTGCGCCAGGGGGCATTTTTACAGGGCAAAGATCAAATCGAGAGGCTTGTGCGTCGCCTGGATCAGCGCGAGGAGAAGATACCAATTCTTGAAAAAGGGGAAAAGCTGCTCAAAGAGCTGAACCAAACGGAGAAACCCCGCAAGAAATCCGATTCTCTGCTCGAATTCTAATCCTGATCATCTATTACTTTTTGTACTGCCAGCGAAACATATGATTTGGCGCGTAAAACTCCTCTGCGCCAAGCTGAATAACTCCGATGTGATCGTTGATCTCTACTTTTGTATGAAACTTCGCTGACAACTGTTTGACGTGGTGTAGCATGTGCAGCGCAGCCTCTCCTGTTAACGGCTTAGGCTGAAATCTGCTCTGTTGTTGGTTTTTGGTATCCAGGGGATAGAGCTCTACCCTCTGCACCCTTTTATTCCGGAAAATCAGACCTGCCGCATAGCCGTTGCGCAAATGGGGTGAATTGCTGCCAAACAGAAAATTACCAAGGCTATACAAAATAACCCCCTGCTTGTACCGCTCCACAGCTTGTACCCAATGCGAGTGGTGACCGACCACCACGTCAGCACCCTGGTCAATAAACCAATGAGCTAACTCAATCTGCCACAACAGCGGCTGGTCATAGTACTCTGTTCCCCAATGTATTGAGATAATCAGATAATCGCTCCGTTGCCGCCAGGAATCGATTTCAGCAGACATTATCTTTTTTTCCGGGAAATAGACTCCAAATTGATTTTTTTCGGTCGCTCTGTCCTGAGGTATGGTTTTATGCCCGTAGGAGAGTACGACCACCCTCTCGTTTTCTCCTTTTTTCCCCTCAAGGTGCCAATCGATATGACGCCTATTTTTAAGGGGTAGATATGACCCTAACCCGGCAAAGTCAAAACCCTTCTTGGCTAAATGTTTGGATGTCTCCTTCATACCCGATAGGCCACAATCCCCCATGTGGTTGTTGGCCAGAACAAATCCCCGGATGCCCATGTAGGAAAAAACCTCCAGATGATCTGGATCGGCATAAAATGTAAAAAGCTTATTCTGAATCAGAGAGCACTGTTTGACAACCGGGGTTTCCAGATTGCAGAAGCCTGCCTGAAATGGGGAGACAAGAGGACGAAGGTAATATCCTGGGTACTTTGAACCGTATTTCTTCACAACCTCCTTCACCCCCCAGTCCAGCATTGAGTCGCCAGCGGCAAAAATACCAATTTCGCCAATCGTCCGGTCTGGACCAATCCTCTTGTAAGGAAGCAAGGGCTGAGGAATCTTTGCCTGCCAGCTCTCCTGGTATCTTCCTGTCTCTTTATTTGTGTTCTGGTTGTTTGGTTGAATCCGTGTCTGCTGTTGGCAAGCCGCGATTAGCCAGATTATGACGATCCCGATGAACCACTGGGTTCGCTTTTCCCAAAAAGAGATAACCATCCGTTCTACAGCAGAGCGATACATTCCGCACCGGTGTGAAAATCAGAGTTGGCATGATAGATTTCGTAGGTCAAGAGCAGAGGAAAGCTGTCCGCTATTTCGATCTGCTTCATCTGGCTGTAAAGTTCTGATCCTACTTTTTCCGCAAACTCATGGTTCTGGTCATAGACAAGCAGGACAAACTGCCCAAAACCTGTACGCACAAACGTTAACTCGGAACGGTGATGGCTACTCAGGATTTTCTGAATCGATCGCCACAATCGCCGCGACGATTCCAGGCCATAGAGATTCTGATACCTTTTCAGGTTTTTCAAGGTGACCTTCATCAGGCTCACTTTGCGCCCTCCCTGCAATGACTCATCCAATACTCTTTCGAGATGGGTGAATGGATCATCATGCTCCATGGCGCTATCCGATCCAGGTTTCATTGACTGTAGGCTTTGGTATAACTCCAGCCAGAAATCGGGCATCTCTTGATAAAGAGTCTCTGCATCAACTCCATAGGCCAGCAGAAAAAAAGGAGGCGACTGGCGCTGTCCGTCCAGAAAAGGGAAAAAAAATGCCGGCGCTGCCAGGTTCCCTTTGGCAGCAAAGGTTCGCAACCGTTGGGATATTTCTACGTGAGAAGACATATCGCGAATGTTAAAATTCTTCCCTTGAGCAGCCGAGTGAAAAAAAGAGATAAAGATTTGAATAATATCAAAGGTCAACTGCGAACTTTGCGGAAAAACGATCCCTTTCTGAATCATAGGGGTGTAAACTGAGTGATCATAATCAAGCCGCCAGAGCTGAATTTGGCTCCAGCCTAGATTTTGATCGAGACAGTGAAAGAGCTCTTCGGCAAATAGGTGGTTGGACCGCCCCCGATAGGACAACCCTTTGATACATGACGTTACCATCTGCTGCCTGGATCTATTGCGTTTGGCTATCATGCGGGTTAGCATATAGGCTGCTACATGCTGCCACAGGTTCAGTGAAGATCTTGTGCTATCTTGAATGACCTCGTTAGAGCCAAGAACGATAAATCCAGGTAGAGTATTCTGATAGGCTAAAGGCAGAATGTTCTCTGCTCCGGCAGAGACAAGAAGAGCTTTCTCTTTGCACTCAGGTAATTCTGATACTTTTTGCGGCTCTTCAGAATCTGGCAGGATACCGATGGATATGCAAAGGCTCTCTTTACCAATTGTAATCTCCGCTAAGGAGGCTATCTCTCTATGAGCGACACACTGATATTGCAGTCCATTTTCCAGTAGAAACAGGGCAACCTTGCGAAACCGGAAAAAAGAGATCAGAGTAATCAACAGAAGATCGTATAAGGTCTCGCTCTCCTCGGCTCGCAGAATTTCACGTATAACCACATCGAGGGAATCCAGCTCTTCCTGCTGGGGCGCATAGGAAACGACAACGGCAGGTTCGCCAGAAAGCGTTTGTGCCGGACCTGGAACGCGATCCATAGCCGGTTTGCTGGCTGGATTCAATTCAATATATTGAAAGGCTCGTTCCCTGAGACCCACTAACCAATCTCCAGTTTTTTCAAAATGGATATGTAAAGATCAAAATACTCCGACCTGGCAAATTTTTTGACCACATCATCCGGCAGATTTTCAAATAGGCCATCCAGATAGGAAATCATTTTTTTTAACTCGTCGCGACTGGGGGCAACCTGCTTTCCCGTTAAGGCTTCATGATCGGTTGGCATCGCCAAGGGGGCTTTTTCAAAGGCCTCCGCATACTTCTCTTCCTGGTCGATTAGCCCTGTGGTTTTTTCCAAGGATGGAGCGAGTATATCCGAACTGCGGCGCGAAGGGGTATCAACTGCTGCCGGGAAAATCTCATCATCCAGAATAATATCTTCCTCATCCGAAAAAGCCCTTTGCTTTCCAGGTAGAGGACGAAGCTCATCATCCGCCTCTGACAGAATCTGATCTGCCAGATCAGGCTGGGGGATATCCTCTTCCAGAAAGAGAACCTTATCCTCAAAAGAGACTGGAGTACCACCTTTCTCCTCGGACGGGATCTCAACATCCTCAATTTCGAAATCCTCGCCCAGATTCAGATCGTCCTCTGGCTGACTCGGCATGGGATGCTCTTTTAAAATTTGTTCTTTTAGCGGGGGCGAGACCTGTGGATTCATCCAATCCAGATTCCCCTCTGCCAAATATTCACCTGGCGATAGATCTGATTCCAGATCTAAACTATCAAAATCAGATTTCTTTGACCCTTGCAGTTCCTCCCATTCAGAGGTTTCTTTCTGTTTCGATATCTCATTGATGTCAAAATCATCTGCAATCAGATCATCATTCAGATCAAGGCTATCCAGATCCAGACCTAGTGACTCCTCTTCGATGGAAACATCATCTTCTTGGTCCTGATCCGCATCTATCCTGGAAAAGATTTCATCCCCTTCATCTACTTCACTATCATCCAAATCATCACTCTCGCCGTCATCCAATTCCAACACTGTACTCTCATATTCCAGGGGATTTTCTTCAAAGGAATCGTCCAGAATCTCCTCCTCAGGCGGCTGGGGAATAAATCCAAAATCATCATCATCTTCCAGAGATACAGGTTCAATCTCTTCCCCATCCTCATCGAGATTAATATCAAGGCTATCCATATCAAGCGTCATGGACTCATCATCGTCAGGAGCATCACCGCTATCCAATGCCAAATCTTTGTCCAAATCCGGTGTCCCAGCCGCCTGATCCAGGGACTCAAGGGGATCTGCTTCCTTTTCCAGCTTCTCCACCGCTGCATCCTCAGCCATATCCAGATCCTGCCCCAGATCCAGACTATCCAGATCAAAGGTAAGGGACTCCTCCTCTTCCTCCCCATCGAGATCATCGACCACGGATGGATCCTCTCCGGGGATCTCCTCCCCTGCGCTATCCTCATCCATGTCCAGATCAAGGTTATTTATATCAAGGGTCACAGTCTCATCATCCAGAATCTCGTCGCCATCTTCCTTGAAAGAGCTCTCTTCAGAGCCATGATCGGCTTCCGAAACTGTTGTCTCGTTGCTATCCAGGATCTCGCCTAATTCGTCTGCGGAAAGGGTAATGGAATCGTCCTCATCGCCATCATCTTCAAAAAAACCACCCTGGGCTATCTCCTGGGGCTTCTCTCCTGGCGTCTCAGGGATCTCTGCGCTTTCACCCAGAATCTCTCCTAACTCATCCTCAGAGAGAGTAATCGCCTCATCCTCGTCATCGTCTTCAAAAAAACCTCCTGAGCCATCTTCCCCGCCTTGGGCATCATCGCTCTCTTGCTTGGAGGGAAAATCCGGAGCGCTCTCCTCCATGGAATCAATATCCGGAGATTGGAGCTCCTCCTCCACCACCTCGTCAAGGATATGACCCAATTCATCCTCTGACAGGGCTATCATCTCATCTTCATCGACGTCATCAAAAAACCCACTGCTATCCTCTGCCGCAGGTATTTGGCTGGTATCGCTCCCATCTTCGGCTAGGGGTAAATTATCCTGATTGGCCAATGGTGTCACTGGAGTGATCTCTCCGCCTGTATCCTCGATAACCAGCTCATTTTCCTCGGCTAATTTGATATTTTCAGGTATCTCATCCAGATCATCCAGACTCTTTGCATCGGGGATCGTATCCAGATCCACCTTTTTGCTGTTTGATAGCGCTGGCTCTTCCTCCTCTTCATCCAAAAAGAGAGGCTCTGCAAAAAGGTCATCGCTATCTAGATCCAGAGTGCTTTGTTCATTTTGCATACCGTGCACCTGATCCGGCTCCATGGGATCTGCATCCTGGTTATCTTTCTCGTCCAAAAATAAATTTTTATCAGCAGCACTATCATGGTTCGCATGGGGGGCTTTTTTAATCAAATAGTCATCATGGGGCACAAACGAGAGCATGGTTGCGGACGGAATAGTTGATTGTCCGGATCTGGTGACATCAATTTCTGAAGGGTGAATCTCTTCCATAATTTGGAGATTATCCAGGAGCTCTAAATCCTGAAAGAGCTCATCTTCATCATGGCTCTTTTCCGAGATCCCTTTTTGCGAAGCCAACACAGGCTCAGATTCAAAATCAAGGGAATCCTCTGAAAATTGAAAATCATCCAGATCTAACGATGGTAGATCATCCAGGGCATCATTGATATCGGACTTCTGATCCGGTTTCTGCAATGTGATTAAGTTAGATTTATCTTCTTTGTCCATAATTTCCTTGATGCTTCCCTTACTATTTCCTGCAATATTTTCAAAACGAACCAGCCACCTGGAGGTTACCTGAGAAAGGTGCTACTCAACCCCCAGTGCGATCCATTTTCTTAACGCAGATATTTTTGCGCACAGCCTATTCCACTCCCTGGCTGTTCCAACCATCGCTCTATTTTTTCCTTATCTGCCCTTCGTAGTACCTCAGGCAAACAAGGCAAGGTACGCAAGATTAACCCATGACCGCTTTGCACAAGCTGCGCTGGCAATTTTTCGCCATCACGCAGCATCCGAAAAGGCACTGAAAAGTCAAGACCGTCATATACCCTTCTACCCATAGGAACTTGAGCCCAATCCACATACTCAGCATACTGGTTATCCTGATAGATAATCTCCCAGAGAAAGGAATCAGCATCGACCCTCCTTAACTGGGCGCCAGATACTGCACCGCTAAGATGTACCTGCACAAAGCGCTGTCTAAAAATCGATTTCGGCAGAAAAATCAAATCTATCTGCCCCGCAGCACCAAGATATAGGATATAGCCGCTACCCCAAAAAAACAATAAAAGAAAAATAGCTGTAATCTGTCCTTTAGTAATTATCGGCATTTTTTTCATTGAGTACACTATTCCCTTGCTACGGTTTTTTTCTATTGCAATTTATAAGCTCTTTGCCGCACATTCTGATAATTAGGAAACTCCTAAGGAATACAAGAATTTGGACAAACTATGAAAATAGCGGTTGTCATCGATACGGATCTTAAGGATCTTATACTTGGATACCTTGAAAATCGGCGCAAAGATATTCAGGAAATTCTTCTAAGCTTACAATCCGGCAACTATGAAAAAATCAGAATCATTGGCCATTCCATGAAGGGAAGCGGCAGCGGTTACGGCTTTGAAAAAATCACAGAAATCGGCCGCAACCTAGAGGATGCGGCCAAATCTCAAGAAGAGACAAAAATCAGGGAGCAGATCACCCAGCTTGTATTCTATTTGGACAACCTGGAGATTAGTTTCTCCTGACTCCATGTCACCACAGCCTATAGCTGGTATTGCAGCTTGAAGGCCGCTTTTGCTCCTGGAACCTTATCCGAAATCTCGGCAAAGCCGAGATGAATCGCGCTGTCCGCGTGCTCTTTAACAGACTCTGTAACCAGAATTTCCCAGGGGCCAGCAATATCCTCGCCGAGTTTACTTGCTGCGTTTACCTCTGAGCCAAATACATCTGCATCACCAATTTTCAAGACCCGACCGTAACCCAGACCAATACAGAGTAAAATTTTTTCCACATCCGATTTATTGACATTATATCCTTTTAATAGCCGTTGCATCTCTATGGAAGCCAATATGGCTTTGTTGACATTTCGGAATATAACCATGAGGCTGTCCCCTTCTTGCTTTAGCAGGATACCGTCGTGAGCGTCGATAATCGGTATTAAAAGCCTTTCAGACTCATGGATCATCTGCAAAAAATGAATGATCCCAAACTGAGCGACTCCCCGAGAAAACCCTGATAGATCGGTAAACATGATACACCAGGTTTCTCCAAATAAATCCCAGATTCTCTGGTCAATCAGCTCTTTATTAGCGCCGGACTGCAACCGATCCTCGATTAATTTTTCCAGTCGATCTTCAGAAGCGCTCATACCAATGGATCTACGCTGTGCCATAATCCCCTCCCCCGTTTTTGATGAATGATAGAAAAATATAAGATTGTATTCATTCAAGATTTACAGCAGGGATTGGAGAGATGTCAAAGGAAATTTATCCTCTTTGTTAAAATCGCAAGAGACAGACTATCAGGAGAGGGAATCTAGCTCAGCCTCTCCCGTATAAATTGCAAAACAGCCTGCGCAGACTCCTTCTCAGGGTTCCGAGACATAAGTTCCGCCCGCACGAAAGACAAATCCTGGATCATCTGATCCCGTTGACCATCCACATTCTCCAGGAGTGCTGCGGCCTCTCCGGCCAGAGCGGTGGAGGTAACCTCTTTCTGGATAAACTCTGGCACGATCTTTTTTTTCGAGAGTATGTTGACCAGGCCAATGTGGGGAATGCGAATCAGCCTCTTAAAGATATGGTAGCTCAATGTGCCAACGGTGTAGGCAATAATCATTGGCTTCTGAAAATAGGCAACCTCCAGGGTGGCGGTGCCGCTGGCAAGAATAACGAGATCCGCAGAGGCAATGGCGGAAATGGCCTGATCCCAGATAGCCTGAATCTGGAAGGAGTCACATTGACGAAGGATCTCCGCTTCCATCTTTTTGTTGTTGTAGGGTAGAACAAATTCGACGTCAGGATGGGAGATACGGATGATTCTCGCTGTTTCCAGAAAAACAGGCAATAAGGAGCGGATCTCTGAGCTGCGGCTGCCAGGCATCAGCACGACCAATCGTTTGCCAGTCAGGCGGGATGAAAAATGGTTCTCGATAGGTAGCGAACTCTGCAACTGCTGGGGAATCCAGATCGATAAAGGGTGTCCTACCACCACATTTGGAATCTTCTCTCTGGTAAAGATCTCTTTTTCAAATTCATAAAGAAGTAAAAGAAGATCAACAAATCTCCGGATCTTTTTGACTCTCTGATAGCGCCAGGCCCAGATCTGCGGCGCCACATAAAAAATGACAGGAACTCCTCTTTCTTTGAGCGCTTCTGCCAGTTTCAGATTAAATCCGGGATAGTCGATCAATATAGCCAATTTTGTCTGCCTTGTAACGGCCTTCTTTGCAATCAGCTTTACCAACCCTAGGAAATAGCGCAATTTCCACAGAATCTCGACCCCGATCGCTTCCAGGTCGCGAATATGAACCATGGCATCTAAACCAGCTTCCATCATGCGGTCGCCGCCAGTTCCCCAAAATGTGACAACCCCTGGCAAAGCCTGCTGCATTTGCCGCATCAAGGGAGCGCCCAAATTATCGCCAGATGCCTCCCCCGCAATGATCAAAACATCTAATGAGTCCGATGATTTCATGAGTTCTATTGCCTTGAATCCCTTTACCTTTTAAAAATTTGCTTCGGCCAAAGTGGGAACACGGGTTGCCAGAATAGAGATCTGATTGTCATTGGCAAACTGGATCACCCTTTTTGCATCCACAAGAAAAGTTTTTTTCTCTTCTATGGCCAAAACGGAGCAGCCGGCATACTTCATCTGAATCAGGGTTTGCAGACCTACTGTTGGGATATCAAAACGAAGATCCTGCAGCGGACGCTCAACTTTGCAAACAACCCCGCCCTTACCATTGAGAAAATCTTTAGCGCGTCGTATTGTCTGATCCGTCCCTTCGATCGCTTCGACAGCAATAATAGCCTTTTTCTTGACGACCACTGTTTGGCCAATATCCAATCGTGCTATTTCACGGGCATAGCGTAAACCGAAATCCACATCGTTTCGTTCTGCTCGGGTTGGACGACGCTTGGTAAGAAGCCCACTGTATTCTAAAAGAGTCTCAAGATACTTGGTCTGCGCCACAATGGTGACACCAATCTTTTCGAACTCCTCATGCAACAGCCGAAAAATGGATAAATCATTGGCATTCACAAGGCGGCGTAAGGCCCAGAAGGTTTTAAAATCGTAATCTGTCAACCTGGACAGCAGTAGCGATTGTTTGGGCACCTTGCCAATCATGACAGCCTCTGTGGCACCAAACTCTTTTACCTGTCGGAGAATAGCGCCAAGACGGGTTGCAGGGATATAGGAGGTGATATGCATTTCACAAGGTGGTAGAATGGCATCAGGAGCGACGGGGAGGTAGAGTGTCTCCACATCCCGACGCAAAGCTTCAGCGGCGACCAGGGGAGGAATACTTCCCTGGCCTGCGAGAATGACTAAACGGGTTCCATGTACCATGGGTTATGGAACGGTTATCGAAAAGAAGTTACTGGGTAACCTTTTTTCCCTCTTCTTTGATCTTACCAAATTTAACGAGGAGACGGCGAACCACATCTTTGACATCCGGATCCTGGTCATTTTTATGTGCGTACTCAAGAGCCTCCAGAGCCTTGTCATCGCCAAGACGTATCACTGCCAGTACTGCCATATAGCGAACATAACCGCTTGTATCACCCTTGATAGCTTTGGTGAGAAAAGGGTTGGCCTTCTCTTTATCCTCTAAAAAACTCAGGGTGCTTGCAGCCTCTCCGCGAATATCAGAAGATGAAGCACTTTCCAGAAGTTTACCAACCTTATCCAGAGCCTCTTTTACCTTATTTTTCTGGATAAACTTCATCGCTTCGATCTGTTTTTTTGCATCAGCACTATCCAAATTTTTGATATACTCTTCTTTTGTTGGCGCCTTTTCCTCTTTTTTATCCTGAGCCATGGCTACGGAGGCAACCGAAAGAATCAATGCCGCTATGAGGAAGAGGTTTAATTTACGCATAATCATACTTTATCACCTATTTTCTTATTTCTTGATTTAAAAATTACAACTTCAAACTCGCTTCCAATGCAATGGGGAAAGAAAGGAAAGTCAATCTAAAAATAGTCATGAAAATCGACGCTCTTTTCATTTTTCCAGGGCGATTTGTTCTGTATTCAATGGAATCTAAGGGAAGGAAAGGAAGGATCATGAGACAAGGGTATGTGGGCGATGACGGGATCGAACCGCCGACATCCTGCTTGTAAGGCAGGCGCTCTCCCGGCTGAGCTAATCGCCCTTATAAAAACGAATCAGGCACTTATCTTGTTAATACGCAGAGCTAAACGTGATTTATGACGGGATGCATTTGTTTTTTTAATTAAACCCTTCCGTGCCGCAGTATCCATTGCTTTGGTATAGAGGCGAAAGCTCTCTACGGCTATATCTTTGCTGCCGGTATCAATACTTTTCACAACCTTTTTGTAAAGAGTCCGCAACTCTGATCTCCGTTGTGAATTGATCTCATTCCGCTTGCGGATTCTGCGAATGTCCTTTTCCGATGCTTTAATATTAGCCAAGACTTTATCCTTATCATCAATTTTCTCTTAGACCAGAAACTCCGCCGGTCATGTCCCCTTACCCAAAATTCTAACAGAACAACAGGGGAAGCAGGGAAACAACAAAAGCCAAAAGGGAAGTGGCTTTGTCAAGAAAAAAAAAGGAAAACCACCCTTATTATTTTTTACGAATCTGCTAGTTTCATCATAAAATCCAAACATTTCTACGATAATATGCCCATGAGGCAGACGGAAACAGGTTATACCCCAAATAATTGGTTTATCCCGAAAATCCAATTTTAACCGAGAATTACCAAAGAAAGAGCGAAGTGCACATTTTCGCGGTATATTTTCCCAAACTGCACAGGATTTGTTACTAAGATGCTGAAATTTCGTAAAAATTCCGTTTTTGATTCGCTCTTTCTATCGGACATACACTATCTCATCGACAAGAAAAAGACAGCTCATAATCAGCTTTTTTCAACCCTGAACTATTTTCATAAACGAAATATTTTCTTTCGGGAAATTATCCTCGTAGGAGATATCATTGAAAACTGGTATTTCAATGCCTCCCGTAAAATAAAAAAAAGAAAGAAAAAAATTAACAAATTATTCGACCTGCTGGAAAGAATTGTAGTGAACAATGGTCGCCAAATCTATTTAATTGGAAACCATGACACAACTTCCTATGACTTGACTCTGCCGCAGGAGATCAGCAGCTTTCTCAAACAGAGAAAATGGCAGATTTTGGAGATCTATGAAACCGCCTCAATGATCGTTTTTCATGGACACCAGGGACAATATGGAAGAATCCGATGGCGCATCACAATCATTCTTCTCAGGATCCTTTATCGCATTCCTTTGCTCTGGACATTTCTTGAATTTATTTATTCGCGTTTTCTTGATTTTGATAAAAATCTGAGCGATCATGCCATGACCGGGTTCTATGACCGACTATCGCGGCAGCAACACCAAGGCAACCGCGTGATGGTTCTTGGCCACACTCACCACTTTACCTGTATCCCGGAGAATAGAGTCATCAACACTGGCGACTGGATTTACAGCAAAAGCCTCGTTATACGGGAGAAAAGATCTTACTACGGTTTTCGCGTATTAAAAGCAAAAAAAAAGAAAGCCTTACTACACCAAGAGTTCGAGTATCATCATAACGAGGTTTTATGAGAATAGCCTTCTTTTCAGATACCTACCTGCCAAAGATTGACGGCGTCAGCATTTCAACCTATCAATTTATAAACAAGCTTGCCGAAAGAGGGCATGAGATCCTTCTCTTCTGCCCCGGCTACAAAGAAGATGATCTTAATCAATACCATAGCAATATTAAAATTGTAAGGCTGCGCAATTTCTTTCTACCGTCATATCCAGACGTCAAACTGATTTACCCCCAAGGAAAAAAAATAAAAAAGCATCTACTGCTTTTTCAACCGGATATTCTGCATATCCAAACACCTGGATTCGTCGCGCAATACGCTGTTCGTATGGCACGAAAATTTTCCGTGCCTCTTGCAGGAACATTTCACACCCTTATGACGGAGATGGCAGAATACCTCTCCTTTTATCGACTATTATTGCTAGATCGCTTCTTTCAAAAAATAAAGCGAAAAAAGAAAAGCAAGAAGCCGATGCCTGCAAGTAAAAAGCTAAAAAAAGAAAAAAAATTAACCAAGAAATTTATCGCAAACCTTACCAATAGAATCTACAAAAAATGCAACCTGATTATCACCCCTACAAAAATGATCGAGCAGAATCTGAAAGATACCGGCTTTAAAAATTCTACGCTCGTGATATCCAACGGCCTGAACCTTCAAAATTTTTCCTTAACACCTCGCGAACTAAACACGCAATCGCCTCGCTTGCTGCATGCCGGCCGCATCGGCTTTGAAAAAAATGTTCCCACTGTCATTCAGGCCTTTGTAGAAATTCTGGAACGATTTCCAGAGGCCAGGCTGGATATTGTCGGCCATGGACCGGCATATGGACAGATCGAAGCCATGGTGAAGCAATGGGGTCTCGAGGAAAAAATTTTCCTGGTCGGCTTTTTACCCCATGAGGAGCTAGTTAATCGTTATCCAGAGTATGATATTTTTTTAACAGCCTCCACCATGGAAACCCAGGGAATGGTAGTCATGGAGTCCATGGCCAGCGGTTTGCCTTGTCTTGGTGTGCGCGCGTTCGCGTTGTCAGAGATGATCAATCACGGCACAAATGGGTATCTGGCCGAACCTTTTGCGCACAGCGAGATCGCGGAGTATGCTTGCCAGATTCTTGCGGATGCCAAACTCTACCGTCAGCTTTCGGAAAATGCCGTGCATAGCGCGACCGAACATGACATCAATATCTCCATAGACAAACTGGAATCCGCATATATGAAACTGATAAGAGAGTAACCTATGTCACCGCACCAGAATCTTCCCAGCGTAGAAAATCTGCACATCAGCCAATCAGACCCAAAAGGAATCATGCGTCTTAGCTGGAACCCGAAAGATCACAAGACAGGAGATGGGGTTACCCACCTGACACCGGATCAACCATTTGCATGGAGCGAAGGCAAGAAATCCGCAAAAAATTTTTTTGCCAGTATCGTTTCAGGTCAGGACGAGTTCAGCACCACTCTTCCGCTTTGCAGTTTCACAAAATTGACCGCGCAAAAGAAAGGGGATCTAATTTCCATTGGCCTTGAATTTGCATCCGATTGCAGGATCTATGGCTTGGGAGCAGCTCCAGGAAAGTTCCTGCGATTGGGACAAAAGCAACAGTTGATGAATTTTGATACCAACTTTTACTCCGTCCCTGAAACCTCTTACTCAACTTTTCCATTTTATCTGTTCAGCATTCATGGCAATTTTTGGGCGATGCTCGTCAACAGCAGCTTACCCGCCAGAAGCGACGTCACTTGCAGCAACGAAAGATCTCTCTCGCACACGCTGGAATTGCATGGCAATCGAGATGAGCTAGTAATCTATTTCTTTACAGGAGACCTACCCTCCATTATGAAAAATCTTTCTGCAATAACGGGCAGAGCCATGATGCCTCCTATATGGGCGCTGGGATATCATCAATCGAGATGGTCCTATAAATCAGCCTCCGAGGTGCTGACTCTAGCTAAACAGTTTCGGAAGATGCGCCTGCCTTTAGATGCCATATACCTGGATATTCATTACATGGATCGTTACAGAGTTTTTACATGGAATCAGAAGCGATTTGCCAATATGAAAATTGTCAACAATCAGCTTTTGGAAATGGGTGTACGAACTGTTGCCATTGTTGATCCAGGAGTAGCTATAGCTGACGACTATCTGGTTCATACGCAAGGCAAGCACCAGCAGATCTTTTGCAAACAGGAATCAGGTGAAAATTTTATTGGCAAGGTTTGGCCAGGAGCTACTCACTTTCCTGATTTTTTCACGCGTAAGGCGCAATCATTCTGGGCTGCCTGGCATTATGAAATTTTCAAGGAAGGTGTTAGCGGAATCTGGAACGACATGAATGACCCCGTGCTGTTACTAAAAAAAGATTTTGACCCCCGCAAAAGCGGAATGGTTCATGATCGTAGAACTCCTCACATCCACGTTCGCAATCTCTATGCCAACAAGCAGGCTGAAGCTACCATCGAGGCCTTTGCTCGATGGCTGCCAGGTCAACGCCCCTTTATCCTCAGCAGATCTGCCTTCCCCGGTATGCAAAAATGGGCAGGAATCTGGACCGGCGACAACTACGCTTCCTGGGATCAGCTCCAGGAAAATCTGGCTATGGTTCTCAACCTGGGGCTCAGCGGAATTGGCTTTAGTGGCGCGGATGTAGGCGGCTTTGCCAGTCGCAAGGGGATATTTGGCATTGTCAAGATAGCGCACAACCGCGAGCTGTTTGCCCGATGGATGCAACTTGGCGCCTGGATGCCCTTTTTCAGAGCGCATACATCCCTATTTTCCACGCGCCAGGAGCCCTGGACTTTCGGCAATGAGGTGCTTGAAATAAGCAGAAAAACCATGTTGCGGCGGCTAAAATTCCTACCCTATCTCTATACCCTTTTATTTGAAAATCGCAAACTGGGCAGCCCTCTAATTCGCCCTCTCTTTTACCACTATCCAAATATCTCCCAAGAGGCCTATCCCTATCTTGATAAAAGCTTTCTTGTTGGAGAGTATATCTTTGTTGTTCCGGTCATGGAGAGTCAGATTCAGGAGATCTCCTTTTTTCTGCCTCCGGGCACCTGGTATGATTACAATACCGGCAAAACCATAGTGGGAGATAGCATCATTCGTTACCCGGTCTCCCTGGACAGCTATCCGCTGTTTATCAAGGCTGGTGCGGTGCTGCCTGTCTGTCGTCCTGAAAGCAGCGCAAAGGACAGTTTTTATCATCAGTTTGCTTTGAATATCTATCCCGACAGTGAACTGCGTGGATCTTTTTACTGTGATGATCTTGACTCCTTAGGATATACCCAGGGGCAATACCAGCATTGGCAGATCTCAGGCAGCAGCGAGTCCCTGCGGTTTCAAAAAAAGCATTTAGGCTATAAAATTCCCTTAAAGAAGATCATTCTCCATCTCCCTGGAAACTTTCAACTTCATGACGCACAATTCAAAAAACGTCTTGATATTTCTGGATATGAAAATCCATCCGATTGGCATAGCTATAAAGCGCCATGGCCCGAAAAAAGCATGGAGCTGCAACTCAAAGGAACCTAAATGCGATGCAACTTGCTGATTTACGCCACCAGGAGTTTTGTACAAAAACAACGGCTGAACGACTCCTCTTTCAGGCAAAAAAAAATCTCAGTCAGCAGCAGGAAATGTTTCCGGAAATCATCGGCCTGGATCGACAAAAACGCCAACTGTTGGAAATCCTGGGCACAAATAATGGCGTTCTTCTCAAAGGAAACTTCGGGGTTGGCAAAACAGAATTTGCCAAATCAGTTTTCCGATTATTGCAACGCTACTACCAGGAAAACCACGTTTACCGAATCAGTAGCTGCCCTGTGCATGAAAACGCTGCCCATCTGTACCATTATTGGTTAACCGGAGAAGAGGCGCATCTACAAAACATCTGCCCCGTATGCCAGCACACCATGCAGAGAACGCCTTTGCAGGAGATAAAAATTGAGCGATTCATCCCCGTCGAGGGTCTGGGTTTCGCGCGGGTCCAGGGAAATGAGGACATAGAACCAGAAAAAATCGTGGGAATGTACCACATTACCAGACTTTTAGAGCATGGCGACCCCTTTGATCCAAGGGTTCTCCAGCTTGGGAAAATCGCCCAGAGTTCAGGTGGGGTGCTGTTCCTCGATGAGATGGGACTGATCAACAAGGAGGCGCAGTATGCAGTTTTGCAGGCGCTCGAGGAGAAGATGTTTTCTCCAGTACAGAGCAGACAAAGTTTTCCCGTGGACTTTCTGTTTATAGGAACAAGCAATCCGATTAATGAATACCAGATCCACCCCGCTTTACGGAGCCGCCTGGTAGCTCTTGCCATCCCCCGTCTCAGTTTGGAAGAGGAGGCGCGCATGCTCTCCTCTAAACGAAAGGAAATGACAACGGAGATCGCTTTGCCAGCTCTCTATATCCGTTACATATTGCAAACCCTTCATTTTTTTTCCGATGCAGAGCTCTACCTGGGTCCGCGCTCTTCTATCCGGGTCGCACGCATGGCTTTGGCAAGCGCTGCCCTGGAAAACCGCCCCAGAGTTAGCTACTGCGATCTCAAACAGGCTCTGTACTCCGAAATTCTGGGGCAGTGCGACAGCGACCAGGAAGAGGCAATGCTTGGTAAATTGCAGTCGGGTCTCATAGCCCTGACAGAATTCCTGGAAAGAGAGCTTCCCTGCATCAAAAATCTCCATCCAGATGGGCTTGGAGTGGAGATACCTGGAATTTCCCATGAAGATCTCCGTTTCTATGTGCAGGAGTACCAGGATCACCATGATCGCAACCATTGATGCCTGGTGCCGCGATAGCGAGATGAGCGCCCTACTACCCCAGCTCAATGTGTCGATACTGGCTCTGCTGTTTCAGGACAAAAATGAGACAGCAGAGGCGTTAAAGCGAGCCGTCATCCTCGACCAGGAACCCGATAACCTCTATGTTCCCTTTCTGCCGCCAGGCTACCCTTTTGATAATCGCGCCTTTGAGGACCCCTTCTATCTGGTTATTAATCGGGAGGAGCCCATAGTCGATCTCCCACAACTGCTGAGGTTGCAGGAACAGGGAATCCTGGATGGCTATATAGAAAAAATATTTCACACTATGACAACAGTGGATAGTCAGGGTAGAAAAATCATCCAAAAGAGGCGCATGGTACAACTGCTCAAATCACAATCCCTGCACCAGGCTAAAAGCAGGCTTCAAAGCCGACACCAGGAATCTGTTCTCTTAAAAAAAAGAAGAAGGTATGATTTTGCCCGGGTAGAGAAGCGAGAGAATGGTAGAGTGCACATCACCAAAACCCTGGAAAAAGCTATCAATATGGATGGCCATTACCGCAATGCATTCCAGGCGGATCGAACCTACGCCTATACCCGCAAGAAGAGAAAATCCGAACATTTACTCATAGCCATTGATATCAGCAGATCGATGGCTACCGATGCGAGGCTGGCTTACTGCAAACAGGCTCTCTTCTCCCTTGTACACTACCTGGAGACAAGAGTGCCCCATCTACTGTACCGAATCGTCGCCTTTCACGACCAGATCCTTCCTCTGTCTCTCTCTGATCTCATTGCCATTCAACCAACTGGATTAACCTACTTCCCCTCTCTCTTTGAATATACCCTTGGCCACTTTCAAAAAAAGCAGGGATATCAAAACCACCTGCTGCTTCTCACGGATGGGTTTCCCCAGCATCAAAAAATCAACGATCTGCTCTACCAGCAGCTCACTTTAAACAGCGCTCGCAGGCTGGCAGCCATTGATCTGCGCTTGCATATCTTTCTGATGAAGGCCCAGGACAAAGAGCACTCTGGTGTCAGAGACTTTCAGGAGTTTATTGCGGGTATGGTACAGGGAGAGGTAATCGAAAGTACAGCCACCACGATTCTCCCGGATCTCCATCAATATGCCCTGACTGCCTGGCCTGAAGAGAGATCCTAAGAGATCGTTCCAGGCGGCTTAGTCTGATTATTTCACATTAAGCCGCCTGAACTTGCTGCTACGATTTTTTATCGTTGGACCATCCCATACGGCTCCAGTCCACAGATCTGGTGATAAACATAACGGCAAATAACACCAGAAACAGACCAATGGAACCAATCAGGAGCGAATAGTCCTGGTTCACAAGAAGAATGTAAAGATAGACATAGAGCACAAGCACGCTAAAGCCAGAGATGGTCCCTCTGGCCATGGTTTTGAGTATCACTTTTGAGTACCAGGTTATCAAAGCAATAACCGACACGCTTGCCACCAAATAAGCAAATAAGAAACTGCTATGCTCTGATATAGCCAGGAGCAGCAGGTAAAAAAAACTCATCGCAAAACCGACCAATAGGTACTGTATTGGATGAATATTAATATGGGAAAGGATCTCCATTAAAAATACAGCTAAAAAAGTCAGAAAGATAAAGAGCATCGCGTACTTGATGGCGCGAATAGATTTTTGATATTGATCCACGCTCACAAAAAGTTTGAATCCAAATCGGGAGTCGTTGAAATAGCGATCAATATTGGTGTTACCCTGCTTCCAGAACTGGGGAAAATTTCTACCGAAAAAGGAGATATCCCAGTTTGCCTCAAACCCTTCTGAATTGATTTTATGGCTGGTTGGCAAAAAATTTCCCGAAAAACTGGGATCTGGCCAGCTGGACTTAACCTTAACCACAGACTCCTTGCCAATTGGGATAAAATGGAGACTATCACTTCCCCGAACCACAAGCTTCATGGTAAAGGAGGTTTTCTTGCCTATAAACTGGGTTAGATCAGCCAAAGGCGCGTGAATTCCTGAGGTGAACAGGGTATTATCCTTTGGTCCTGGCCGAAAAGCGTAGGATTTGCCACCCCACTGTAAAGCGACCTCCTTAGCGATTCCCCGTGTATCCGGAATACCAATAACAAGGTAGGCATCCTTCCACTGGTAATCATTCATTCCGATTTTTTGCTCGGAAAAATCAGTCATGGAAAAGCTACCTTTGATATCCAGATCTGTTTTATACAGAACAATCTCAAACATCCCTCGATAACGTTTTTCTGTAGTTAGATTACTGGAAACGTGAATCGAATCGGGTAAAAAGAAACTATTGCGAATGCGCACCTTGGCCACATTTTTATCATCCAGGTAGGTTTCTTTGAACGGAACTACCAAAACAGGCCCGGTCAGACTCTGCTCCCGACCCCATTTCTCCTGAACCTCGGAAACAGCCGTATTGCGTCGGTTTAATCTCTCCTGAATGACACCTTCTACCATGAGAAGCGGGATGAATAGGATCAACATCATCAAACCAAGAATGACCATTTTGACGATGACCGAATCCCTGAAACGGCTTATCATTTCCATTGCTCTCTTCCTTATTTACAAGTATGTGGATTTTTTGCTATAGCTGCAGGAGTTTTCTGCACAAACATTCTCCTTGGACGCCGATCTACAACAGATCGGCGAACTTTTTAACGGTAACCGAATCATGAGAGATTTTTTCGGATTCTCTCCATTGCCTCAACGACCTGCGCGGCATCGCCAAAGGCGCTGAGACGGAAAAAGCCCTCGCCTGCTGCCCCAAATCCTGAGCCTGGAGTGCCCACAACATTGGCCTGCTGTAGCAAACGGTCAAAGAAGGCCCAGGAATCCAATCCATTTGGCGTTTGCAGCCAGACATAGGGGGCGTTCACTCCGCCCCAGTGACGGATGCCAAGGGCTGTTAGCCCTTCGCGAATCACACGGGCATTGTTCATATAGTAGGCAATCAGCTCCTGAACCTGTCTGCGTCCGGCATCTGAATAGACAGCCTCTGCAGCCCGCTGCACAGGGTAGGAGACACCGTTAAATTTTGTGCTGTGGCGACGGTTCCATAATGGGTTCAGGGCTACGCGATCTCCCTTGCTGTTTGCTGCAGTAAGCTCTCTGGGCACAACGGTAAAAGCTGCTCTGGTTCCGGTAAACCCCGCTGTTTTTGAGTACGAACGAAACTCGATGGCAACCTCCCTGGCTCCCTCAATCTCATAAATGGAATGGGGGATTGCTGGATCGCTGATAAATGCCTCATAAGCTGCATCAAAAAGAATGATGGCGTCACTCTCCTTCGCGTAGCGAACCCATTGCGACAACTGCTCTTTGGTTGCGACAGCTCCGGTGGGGTTATTGGGGAAACAGAGGTAGATAATATCCATTTTTTGCCCGGCAGTTGGAAGAGCGGGGACAAAGTTGTCATCCGGGCCGCAGGAAAGATAGGTTAATCCCTCATACTGACCCTTATCATTTGCCTGACCCGTGCGACCTGCCATAACGTTCGTATCCACATACACAGGATAGACCGGATCTGTGATCGCGATCCGACTGCCCAGGTCAAAGATCTCCTGGATATTTCCTGTGTCACATTTTGACCCGTCGGAAATAAAAATTTCGTCCAGCTCTACACGCACGCCACGGCTGGCATAATCATATTGTTGAATTTTTTCTTTTAGAAAATCGTATCCGCTTTCTGGCCCGTAACCATAAAAGGTCTCCTTGCGAGCCATATCGTCAACAGCCTTATGCATTGCCTCAATCACCGCCAAAGGCAGAGGCTGGGTCACATCGCCAATGCCGAGCCGGATAATTTTTTTATCAGGGTTTTGCTTGGCGAACTGACTCACCCTCCGTCCTATCTCTGGAAACAGATAGCCGGCTTTTAATTTTTGATAATGATCGTTAATTCTTGCCATGATCTCCTCTTTTCTCTCCTCTACTTAATCATCAAATTCATAAATTACATCCCGGATCGATTTGGTAACCGCTTCTCTCCGTATCTGGTTGAGCATATCCCGACCCTTGGTTAGCAGATATTGCGCTTTGCGCAGAGCCTGTATGGTTCCATCATAGATACTGGGATCGTTCAATAACAGACTAATACTTCCAGGTGACTCGTTCATCTTAGCTGTAATCATCGCCACATTCGCCAGTAGCTCATGAAACTCTTTCTGGTTTTCCTGGATCAGCTCAGCAGCAGCATCAAAGGGATTTTCGATAGCTATACCCTCTAGCTCTCCCTGGAGAGGGACTGGACCAAATTTCTCCTTGCCCGGATCGATGTAGATGGCCTTTTTTCCAAAGACACTGAAATTTTTCAAAACGATTTTGTAATCACGGTAAAACTGGAGATCCCGTTGCAGGATGATTTTAACCAGAACCTTATCCTTTGCGATCCGGATCGTGGCGACATCTCCCATGGGTAAACCCTGAACGAAAACAGGGTTGCCAAACTTCAGACCCTCGACATTGGGAAAGCGAACCCAGATACCAGATAAAATAGCCACACCCTGGTTCTTTGATTGAATCACTGTAGTATAAGCAGCCAGAATTACCACTGACAGCAAAAAAAGGCCGCTGACTGCCCGCACAAGCTTTTCTCCCATAACACCCCCATTTTAGGATCAACCGAAACCTTGAACATGGCAAGAACAAAGATTTTCTTTTAAAAAAAATCTGCGGCTATTGACAAGCCCGAAAATATACATAAATTAAGATATAACAAAATATGGATGTATTTCATCTGCACAGTTATAAGTGCCAACCTTTAACCGTGCCCCAGCAAAAACGCAATATGTTCGACAAATAATACATGGGAGGAATCATGACAGAACATTTGACAAAAAAAACCTTTTTGGAAAAGATCTTTAATTACGAGCAGAATCAGGACTGGAAATTCGAAGGAACTCTACCTGCAATCATTGACTTTTATGCCGACTGGTGCCAGCCATGCAAAATCATTGCGCCCATCCTGGAACAGCTATCTGAGGAGTATAAAGGTAAATTGAATGTCTATAAAATCAACACCGAACAGGAGCAAGAGCTGGCAGGAGCATTTGGGATCACAAGCATTCCCTCCTTACTGTTCATTCCGGTAAACGACAAACCACAAATGGCCATGGGCGCACTGCCGAAAGCGAATCTAGAAAAAATTATCAAAGAGGTGCTAAAAGTCGAAGAGTAATTTTTTTTACACCCATACACTCAGCGGCCCCGGTTTCTGCAGAATGCTTTCTGACGATCAGGACCGGGGCACAATTTTTTTTATCCCAATACTTTTCTTTTCATCACTATTAATGTAACATCATCCGCCTGTTTTCCCTGACCGCAGAACTCCTTGATAATTTTTTCATGGAGAGTTTTTGCGGAAAGAGTCAGATAATCCTGCTTTTTAATAAATTCGATAAGCTGATATGTTCCATAATTTAATGTTGAATGGACAAAGTTCTTATTCTCAAAAGGTTCTGTCAGTCCATCTGAAAAAAGAATGAGAGATTCATCAAGATCTACAGGAAAAGAGATTTCCGTAAAAGGGATTTGAAAACCCGGAACACCAAGAATCACACCATCCATCCGATGATAGAGATCCTGTATCTGGCCAACCCTGCCGCTTTTCCCGGCAAAAAGGATATCCGGATGGCCGGCATTTACATAACTGACTTCTCCCCCGCGAGTCTAAAGAAAGACACCAGTTAAAAAATTTTCTACCATACCAATTTCGTCTGTTAGTCTTTCATTGACACGGAAAATTCTTTCTGAAAGCAGCGCATCAGAATCAAGGTTTAACTCCCTAAAAATTATGGATTTAGCGACCATCGAAATCAATCCTGATGACACACCATGTCCGGAGACATCACACAAAGTAATACCTTTGAGGTGGCCGCTGCTATCTCTATAATAGTCAAAAAAATCCCCGGATACCGACGCCGCTGGCATGCAGGATACCGCTAGCTCCCAATCCTGAGCTGCGGGTCGCCCCCATTGAAAAAAGGTTCTCTGCACTCTGGCTGCCAGCTCTAGATCCTGCTCCATGATCATTTTGGTTTCAATCAGATGCTGATTCTTTAGATTCAGCTCTTCATTGGCCTGGGAAAGATCAGCCGTGCGCTCATAAACCTGTTTTTCCAGAACACGGGTCATCTCCTCGCGTTCATCTAACGTCCTGCGTTGCGCTACAGCAGTTTCCTCCAAAGCGGTTTCTCGCTCCCTGCGCAGTTTTTGAACCCTATACATCAATCCGGCGGCCAGCAGAAAGAACTGCAGCACCGCTCCGATATGAAAGCCATTTTCCGTAAAAAAGCTACTTTCCAGAATATCATACATCTTCAGCACATAAACAATGCCTCCCAAGCCTACAGCCACCCAGGCAGACAGAAGAAAGTAACTCTCTCTTTCACCTCTGGCAATCGACATAATCACCAGGGCAAACGTATACAAAACGGCTGCAACCCCGGCAGGAAAAAATATTTTATAAAACAGAGCATACTTATAAAATAAAATCACAGGGGAAAACAGCATCAAAATTGCTATGATTACAGCTGAAATTTTGTAATGAACCGGCATCTTTTTTTTTGTCTGCAGATAGTGATTGATAAAGAGTACAAACGCTGCCGTAAAAAGAAGATTGCTGAAACCGAGAATCCTGTTGCCAACATGGGGCCACTCCGGCCACAGGTACTGTGAACCGAAACCATGAAAGGCCAGGCTCCAGATAATAAAGCAAAAGCTATAGAGCATATAATATAACGATGAGGAGTCCCCCAGGCCGATGAATACGGACAAGTGGTAAATCAAGAGAACCAGCAAGCTTCCGTACAGTACCCCAAAAATCAGATAATAGAACAGGCTGTCTGATTCCGATTTTTCTCTGGTTACAAGCTGAATGGGCAGGGACTCATGAAGTCCATCATGAGTTGCAGAACGGATGTAAACATGACAGATCTCTCCTGGCTGAAAAAAAACAGGCGTTTGAAAAAGTCTGTTTTTTATTTCCCGTTGAGAAAACGGACGTCGATCGCCGACAAGAACAGCACGAGATTTTTCCTTACCGCAGTTGTAATAGATATCAAGATAATCAATCAAAGGATTGCTAACCTGCAAAATCATATCAGCAGCTAAGGTGGAGCTGTTTTGCAATGAAAACCGGATCCAGTAAACAGAGTCAGAAAAACCGAAATTAAAAACTTCCCGGTCAGATTGCCGCCAGATCATCCCGTTGCGCTTGACATCGTCTATCTTCCATACCCCCTTTTTGTCCTCTGCTACCTTTGCGTACTTTCCCAGGAAAGAAATCTCCTTCTCTGGCGAAAAGAGAAAAGGCTCTGCGAGAGCCCCTGTCACCGGGGCAAAACAACCGAGCAGACAAAGCCAGATAACCAGCAGTCTGTTCTGAAAAAAAAATTTCATACTCACGTCTTCTGCTGTGCCAGATTACAAAGATTCAGATAATAGAAAACTCTTCTGAATAAAAGCGAGAACTCATTATTTCAACACATTTTAGAAAAACATTGCAGCTTTTTTGAAGCAATTGGCATGCAGCGTCTTAAAAAAAAGAGCCGGAAGTTTGACACCATTTCGCCTTTCACAGGTTATAGAACAATACCCCAAAATTCTTACAGATTATACTTTTTTACCAGTTGCTTCCAATCCAGATAAATATACCCTCCTATTGGGGCATCCTTTCCTTGAGAAAGGATATCAGTGCCAAGCAGATCCCTGTAGACACGCGCGATTGTCTGCATCCATTCCAGCGCTTCATAACCTACATACACATGATGGAAGGCATAAAAATCTTTTTTAGCTGCCCTGTAGTAAAGTAACCTGCGGATTCCTTTGCTGTAAGCGGCAAACCCCTCTGCCAGATTTCGATAACGCCGGTTGCGGCCGCGCAATGGTTTATCATACATAGGCGCCCCGTTTTTCATTTTCCAGTTTGCCCAATGGTAAGCCATAGGATTGTTAAACCAGCGCGGAAACGATACTGTACCCAAACCCGATTCGGAGGCCATAATTCCTACCAAAAAGACCGGATTCACACCATGCTCTACTGCCACATCACGCACAATGCGCGCCAGCTCCAGCGGAGTTAGAACCTCCTGCTGATCTATCTTCTTCTGGAAATAGAGGCTCTCGGGAAAAAGGTCTGCCAGGTAAGAGCCCAGCCTGGCCACAAAGGACTCATCAAAAAACATAGGCTGCTGACTCCGTTTTGGGGTAGCAACCGCGACAGAACAATGATTCTGATAGAATTGGGAATATCGATGCGGCGGCCGTTGCAGCACAACCGATTGGCTGTCGCGCTCCTTACCCGTCAGATTGCGAGCTAGAGCTAGATATCCAGAAACCGGTAGCACAGTGCGCCAACCGATATCATAATTGTAATGAAAGGGGGCTGCATAGCTTCGGCGCGAAACCCGTA
Organism: Leptospira biflexa; assembly: GCA_020720805.1. Classification (GTDB taxonomy): domain Bacteria; phylum Spirochaetota; class DYNZ01; order DYNZ01; family DYNZ01; genus DYNZ01. Next base: position 26,273 of record DYNZ01000030.1, read on the forward strand.
GATCCGCCACATCGACCGTTCCCCAGGAACCACCTCGCAGGGATTTTCTACTGCTTCTATGCTCTGCGATTGGGTCGCGCTCGCTTAGGTTTATATCGTATCTCTCCCTGTACCAATCCTGGGTCCATTGCCACACATTGCCGCTCATACCATACAGACCAAACCCATTTTTCCACTGCTCTTGAACTCTAGCCAGCCGCCACCAGCGTACACCGGTTCGAAAGCCCCTCTCTTCATCATAATTGGCTTTTTGAGGATCAAAGAGATCTCCCCAGGGATAGAGCTTTCCCTCCTGACCGCCCCGGGCAGCATACTCCCACTGCGCTTCACTCGGTAGGCGAAAACCGTTGCTTTGCGGCCGCAACTGCCACACTCTATGTCCCCAGCGATCCACATCAGCAGTAAGCTCGTAAGCCGGCTCCAAGCCCCATACCTCGCTCTTCCAGTTGCAAAAGCAGACTGCGTCGTTCCATGAGACCCCTGTCACAGGATGCTGGGGCTGGTTGTAGGAGTCATATCGCCAATAAGGGGTTTTCGGCCCGCCCTGACGCACATAAACCTTATACTCATCATAATAGACAGGCGTGGTATCCATATAAAAGGGGGATAGCTGAATGCTCCGCCTCGGAGCTTCATCGGGTCGTGCCTTGTCGCTACCCATCCAAAAGCTTCCCCCGGGTATCAAAACCATCTCTCGATTGGCAAACTCAGTAAAACGTACATGCTTCGCAGTCGATATGCCCTGAGCAGAACCGGAACAGGCCACTGATGCGCATACAATCAAAAGGGCCGTAGCGGTTAGCCATAGATTTCGAAGATTCTTAAATTTAGGTCTCACGTTTTTCTCGCAGCTCATGTTGTTCGCGATGTTCACGATGTGAACAATTCCAGATTATGACGAATGCGAGAAACAGTTTTTTCATAACCCAGGATCTCGTAGATTAGCCCAAGATCCGGACCATGGAGCCGGCCGCTTACGGCAACACGGGCCGGAATAAAGAGCGCTTTTCCTTTAACGTTAGCCTCCTTACCTGCCTGCTTCAATATTTCCGAAAAACCATCACGATCAAGGGGCTTTTTCTCCTCCAGTAATCTTAGTAGCGTCTGCGCCAGGGTGCGACCCTCTGCCTGGTGCAACCATTGCGCCGCTTCCTCACTCTCCGGCGCAGCTTGCTCCTCCAGCATCGGCAAAAAATGGTGATCTAGGTCGGCCAGGGTCTCCAGGTAGTCCCGCAACAGCGCAAACAGACGGGGCCAGATAGGATCATCCGCAGAGAGATGCAGATGATGCTTTTGAATCATGGCTTCAATGAAGGGCTGCGCCAGAACCATAAGCTCCTCCAGACTGAAATCACGAATGTATTTACCATTCAGCCAACGCAGTTTCTCTGGATCAAATACAGCATCAGATCTATTACAGCGACTGATATCAAAAACTTTACTCAACGTCTCTTTGTCGACATACTCCTCACCGTCAGGAGTGGACCACCCCAGTAAAGCCAGATAGTTAAAGAGAGCCTGCGCCAGAAACCCCTGATTTTCATACTCTTTGAGACTGGCGGCACCGTGACGCTTTGAAAGTTTTTTCCTGTCCGTTCCCACAATCTGGCTGACATGAGCATACTGGGGAACCGGCCAGCCAAATGCCTCAAGAATCACCATCTGCTTGGGGGTGTTGGAGAGGTGGCCGACACCTCTGATAACATGGGTAATCTGCATCAGATAGTCATCCACAACCACAGCAAAATTGTAGGTGGGAAAACCATCGGACTTAACGATGATAAAATCTCCCTGGATCTCATTATCAAAGGCCACGTCACCCTGGACAAGATCCCGCACCATCACCTTTCCAGGCGGTGTACGAAAACGCACGGTAAAAGGGAGACCTTTGGACTCCTTCTCCCTCACCTCCTGCCCGGAGAGATGGCGGCATGTGCCATCATACACAATTGGCAATCCCTGCTCTTCCAACGCGCTCTTTTTTGCCTCAAGCTCGTCGGCATGGCAAAAGCATTTATAAGCCTTGCCCTCAAGGAGCAGTTGGTCAACATATTTTTGATAAATATCGAGTCTCTCAGATTGGATATAAGGGCCAAACGCACCCTCCTTCCCTGGTCCTTCATCCCATTGCAAACCCAGCCAGCGCATGGACTCTAACAGCTGCTCCTGCGATTCCAAAGTCGATCGCTCCTGGTCTGTGTCCTCTATACGCACGAGAAAAACACCGCCCTGGCTTCTAGCGAATAGATAGTTGAACAATGCGGTTCGGGCGCCTCCCACATGCAGGTGACCGGTTGGCGAAGGGGCAAAACGGGTTCGCACCATAATGAGATCTCCTATATTTCATAACTTAAAAAAATTGCACTGCTCTTTTGATCCTTCTATTGTGTGATCAAAAAAGCGAAATTGAACTCTATTGTCATACCCAAAAGAAATTGGCTTTCTACTGGGCAAAGGTTTGGCGTATCTGGCATTGCCAGAGCCCGAAGAAGAGAGAAAATTTGATTTTGCTTGAAAAACCAACCGCTTCTTTGATAGGCTCTCCGATAAGAAAATGTTCTATTTCGATCCACATAGCTGTTTTTCTGCCTCACCCACAGCAGGATCAAATCTGGAGAGAATCGCATGGGATCAATTAAAAAAGAAAAAAGCGCGCAAAAAGAGGATAGTCTGAACCAAAAAAGAAAAAAAATCATCCAGACTCCGCCTCAAAAAACAGAGCCAGGCCTCTCCTCCGGCGCAGAGACGAAGCCAACTATATCGGCTTCCCAGGATGACGATTACAGATTTGACCGTTTGATCCGCATCATCAGCCGGTTGATTGACCATCGCCATATTGGCATCCTGGAAAAAATCCTGCAGAGATTGCTCCCCAACGACATCGCCTATATAATCGAATTTTTGGGTGAGGACGAGAAGGCGATCATCTTCGGCCTGATCCAGGACCACGAGACCATGGCAGATATCATCGCAGAGATGTCCTCTGCCAGTCGCTCCGCACTTTTGACCCAACGTGATCCTGGCTGGATCGCCAACATGGTTGATAACATGGAATCGGACGACGCGGCTGATATCCTTGCTGAATTGCCCGAAGAGCAGACCCATTTTATCCTCAAACGCATCGACCAGCAGGATGCAGCGGCCATCCAAAACCTGATGCAGTATGACGAAGCGAGCGCTGGCGGTATTATGACCACAGAGTTTCTTGCAGTCTCCGATAAGGCCAAGCTCACGGAGGTGATCAACGAATTTCGGCACATGGCAGAAAACGAAGATATCGAGGATATCCACTCCACCTTTGTCATCGACGACCATGGAAAACTCCTGGGACTGATCCCCCTACGAAAATTAATTTTATACAAAGCCACAACCAATGTAGCGCAAATAATGGAAGGAAATGTAGTTTCAGTCAATGTCCATACCGACCAGGAGGAGGTGGCCGCCCTATTCAAGCGTCACAATCTTCTCTCTATGCCCGTTGTGGATATGGAAGAGAGACTGGTTGGGCGCATCACCATCGACGATATCGTCGATGTTATTGACGAAGAGACATCCGAGGATATCTATCGTATGGCCGGGGTCAGCATTGAATCAAACATCAACGCATCGGTGCGCCTGAACATCAAGCGCCGCTTCCCCTGGCTCATTGTCAATCTGGCCACAGCCGCGATTTCAGCCTCTGTTGTGGGGCTTTTTTCATCCATCATCGATCAAGTTGCCATACTGGCTGCCTTTATGCCCATCGTGGCCGGTCTTGGCGGTAATGCTGGTTCCCAGGTGATAGCTATCGCTGTGCGGTCCCTGGCCCTGGGAGAATTGACTGCCAGCAACGCAACCAAAGTACTCATTAAAGAGATCTACACCGGCGCAAGCAATGGCCTGCTCCTGGGAGTGATTATCGGGCCCCTGACCTATCTTGTTACAGGAAAATTATTTCTTGGCATTATCATCTGCGGAGCAATGATAATGAATGTCTTTACCGCCTCCATTGCCGGCATGACAATTCCGCTTCTCTTAAAACGAATGGGTGTTGATCCCGCTGTAGCTGCCAATATCTTTGTTACGCCAATGACCGATGCCCTCGGCTTTTTCTTTTTTTTAGGACTCGCCAAGATCTTTCTGGGTTATCTGCTCTAAGCGAAAGATCATATAAAAGGGAAATAATTGATGCGCAAGAAATCGCCTAAAGTTCAGTAATTTCAACTAAAGTCTGCGCATTTATTTTTTTTTCCAATACCTGACCCAGATCAA
>DYNZ01000389.1 GCA_020720805.1 Leptospira biflexa
TTAGCCACTAAAAAAATATCTACCGGAAAATCTAAGTTATAAAGATATTATCTGAAAATGAGCCTTGATAACGTTAGCCTGATTAGAGATCACACTGGTAATATAGTTGAAGTCCAGAAAGTTGCTCAAAATCTGCAGAACCTCAGAGCTTCACAGATTACTGATTTGAGCCAGAGACAACCAGGTATGAGATACTTCATCAAGCCACTTGATAACATTCCTGAGGCTCCAAAGAACACACGCCCAATTGACAAGAGAGACCCTCATGGCAGTATGTTCAGACTCTACGATAAGAATATAGATCAATCTCTTAACCTCGAAGAGTTCAAGGTGTTTATGGCTGAATCTGGAGTCAATCTCACACAAGAGCAGCTTGAGGCTAACTTCAGATTCTATGATGATGATAAGGATGGCAGAATCACAATCCAGGATTTCAGAAACCATGTCCATTTCGAGGCTATTCAGCCAGAGGAGCCAGTCCTTCGTGGAGAACTATACGAGGCTCCTGAGGATAAAATTTTGGTAATTAAGAAAGAAGAACCTGCACCAGTCTATCACGTGACTCCAGTCCAGGTCGAGGCCCCAGCTCCTCAGTACTACACACTGGCAGCTTCTCAGATCCAGGCTCCAGTGGCCCAGGTCCCAGTTGCTCAGTACTACACATTGACAGCTTCTCAGATCCAGGCACCAGTGGCCCAGGTCCCAGTGGCTCAGTACTACACACTGACAGCTTCGCAGATCCAGGCTCCAGTGGCCCAGCAGCTCTCAACCAGCCAGTTTGTGCGTCTCCCCCACCACCTCTAAAAAGTCCATAGTCAAGGAAGGGGATTACAATTCTCACTGTAAATAATCGTTAATGTCCTCTAAATTGAAATGGTACTTTCTAAGGAAAAAACTGGGTTGACCTTAGATTTTGAATGGAGCGCTTGGTCGCGGTCGGAGAGGGCTGCGGATAGGCGCGTTCTATTCCTCTCGTGATTTTGAACAAAATGATGTCCCTTTGCGAAAGGGTTGCATTTATTCGTGGAAGTGGAATGAGAGTTGAATCTAGAATTGAGATATTTTTGGGAGTTGGGATTTTTGGGAGGGTT
>DYNZ01000390.1 GCA_020720805.1 Leptospira biflexa
GAGAAAAGTATATAGCCACCCTGGAGCACTTAGCTGTCTCTGGCAATGCCAAAACTATTGTTCTGCCCGCTGATCTGCCTGCCGCGCTTCAGGGAATGTTTGGGCTGAAGGCCGGAAAAGAATAAGGGACCTATTCGTGAGAGGGGTTTTATTGGGGGGTGAGGTTCCATTGTGACCATCTCATAATGATCCTTGCCAAGAAGGTGGCCTCGGGTAAGCGAGTGTGACTTGCAGGAACTCCTCGTTTTTTTATGAAATTTCCCTGTAAGTCACTCGTTCCGTTTTTCGACATCAGATGTCATCATCGTCTGGATCAAACAGATCTAAATCTTCGAGAGCCTCTCCCTCATTATTGTCATCTTCGGCGCTTTCCACTGGATCCTCTTCGCCATTGTCAAAATCGGAATCGTCTTCGGACTCGTCATCAACTTGTGTCCTTACCGCCTTGGGGATTTTGGATTCGGGAAGAATAATTTCTGTGATTTTGGCAATTTCCTCTGATAATTGAGGGTCAGCCAGGCAAACTTCACACTGATGGGCATGATTTTCGATAAAACTGATCATCCGGGCTGGCGCCATCGTTTCATTCTGAACATGGGAATACCAGATTTTTATCTGTTTTATGAGTCTTTCACACTGCATGATGGTTGTGTATAGTGGTGAATGAAGAAAAAATGAAAGAAGAGATAAATAAACGGGTTGAAAAAGAAAAAGTTGTTTTCAAGGCTAATATCTATTAAAAACGGTGAATGCAGTTGTGGAAGTGGGCAGGGTACTGGTGGCCCTCCCGGACTTCAAATCCGGTGTGTCGGGTTAATAGCCTGGCAGGTGGGTTCGATTCCCATGCACTTCCGCCATCTCCTCTGTGCTGTTTACTCTCCTGTGCGCTCCTTACAAACGAGCGCCCCATCACCATCCTGCTTCTTGTCTTTTTCGTGGCTCTGCATTTATCAGGAAAAGATCGTTTCTCTTTGCAACTGTAGCGTTCGCGCTCGCAGCCAGATGGAGAAATGAATTTTCGGCTGTCTTGTTTTTTACGCTTTTATCAACGGGTGTCCCATTTCTTCGCGCTGGGTAACGAACTGCTC
>DYNZ01000391.1 GCA_020720805.1 Leptospira biflexa
ATTTGCTGGCTGTTATTATGGCTTTTGCCAAGGAACGAATGAGGAGCATATCCAGGGCTTCCGCATGAAAACACGCTCAATCCGCGAGTGCTGTTTTTAAGACTTTTAGCAGGTAATCATTATCCCATCCAGACAGAAGTCGTTTAGCCTTGATCCCCTTGCGGTTAGTTTTTTCTTTTTTTAAAAGGTTCAACGCGATGTGCCGTACTATAGCTAAATTTTCAGAGGCGAAGCCTTTTCTTATGCGGCATTCATCCTCTCTGAAAGCTATATCAAGACACCAATGAAGGGAGTTTTCAATTCCCCAGTGTTTTCTGCACGCGCCAGCAAAAGTTTTTGCTTCTCCTTCTATTGAGCCGATGAAAAATCTCTGTTCCGTGCTCGTTTTTCCGTCAACAGTCCGTTCCGATTCCGTCATCCCTATCATCTTTAACCCTTTCCATTCATCCTTGCATTTCATCCATTCGATGTTTTCAACAGTCCAGTATTTGCGATGTTCAATCCGTCCATGACCTTTGTTTTTCTCTTCAAAAAATGAGTGTTCGATTCCGTTGAAATCATTCTCTGCGGCATCTTTGAAAAAGCCGGTGATTTCTTCGTGCAATGACGGCTGATTCCCTTTTACGGCTAGCAGATATTCGCCTCCTCCACCGATTATTTGCCTGGCAATTATTTTCTGTGTCCCCATGGCGTCAATCGTAACAATGCAACCGTGCAGATCAAGAACTTTTAGAAGTTCAGGAATTGCCGTTATCTCGTTGGATTTCTCTTCGGTTTTAAGCTGTCCGAGTACACAGCTGGCCAAGGAAGACCATGCGCTCACCATATGGATTGCGGCCTTGTCCGACTTCTTGTCATAGGATCTCCTCAAGGTTTTTCCGTCAATGGATATTATGTTCCCGGCGGTTATTTCCGTAACAGATTTGACCCATTCCAAAAAACATTTTTCAAACTCCCTCGGATTTATTAGCGACAATACTCTGCCAAAAGTATCTGCTGATGGTATTCCGTTCTGCAGTAACAAGAACGTTTTCAGCCACGCCACCTTGCACTTCCCGTAATTTTCAATTTCCTCCCAACTGT
>DYNZ01000127.1 GCA_020720805.1 Leptospira biflexa
TGGCGGCTCGTGCTGAGCTTTGTCGAAGCAGCCCAACCGGTCACTTGTACTGAGTTTATCGAAGCATCGATGCTTATTGGTATAAAACCCGAGAACCAAAGTGTTTCGAGTATACGTATCTCGGAATATCAGTTTTTTGACAGATTTATGATATATATCCTTGACTTGCATACCTTGCCGATAGAGGTAATGCATGATGTAGAGGCGTACAAAAAGTGATAGTCGCAGGGCGAGGAATGGATATTATTGATAAATTACGAAACCATGCGCATGGTCTACGAGTTTTATTTGTGGAGGAAGAGAGACATGTGCGCGACAGTATGCGCGACGTTCTTGAGCTCATTTTTGACTCTGTGGAAGTCGCCGCCACTGGCCGTCAGGGGTTAGATCAATATCTTGAATCCCGTCCGGAGGTGTTAATCTGCGATATTGATTTGCCCGTATTAAATGGCGTTGAATTGGTTCAGACAATTCGGTCGCAGCGCCAGGATCCAGTAATTATCATGACTACGCGCCGCCAGGACAGCCCCTATCTGATTGATCTGATCAATCTCGGCGTGGATGGCCTGGTGGTCAAACCGGTAGATCATAGTCATCTCTTTCAGGTTTTGGAAAAAAATCTGCAGCACTACCAGATCCAACAGATTGAGAAGCAATACCAGCATCTATTAGAGAGCGACGTAGCCAGGAAAACGGAGCAGCTTCAGGGTGCCCTGAGTCTGGTTCATACCTTGAGCGACGAGCTGGTTCTAAGGCTATCCAAAGCGGCTGAGTGCAGGAACCTGGAGACCGGCCAGCATGTGCAGCGTATTGCAGTCTATTCTGTTCGCCTAGCAGAGATCCTCGGAATGAACGAGAGGTTTATGGAGGAGTTAAAGTTTGCCGCGCCTCTGCATGATATTGGTAAGCTGGGCATTCCAGATGAGATATTGTTGAAACCGGCGCAATTGACCACGGATGAATTTGATCTGATCAAAGGGCATACAACCCTGGGCGCGCGCATTTTATCCAATTCCCATTTTGAAAAAATACGCAAGGCTTTTGAGATCGCGGAAAATCACCATGAAAAATGGGACGGCAGCGGCTATCCCTTAGGGAAAAAAGGGGATGAGATTCCGCTGAGCGCGCGCATTGTGGCCATCTGCGATCAGTATGACTCCCTGCGCAGCAGAAGACCCTACAAACCACCCTACAGCCACGCGCAGAGCTGTCGTATTCTCCTGGAAGGGGATGGTCGCACCAAACCAGAACATTTTGATCCCCAGATTTTATCTGCGTTTGAAGGGTTGCACTCAGAGTTCGACCTGATTTATGCCGCCCATCAGGAAGCGCACCTTTAGATCTCTCTTTGTATGCCTGCAACAATTCCCATTTTTTTTAGGGTTATACTAAAGGCATTTTGGTTTTCGGATATCGCAAGGCAATGCCAGCGATGTCGATGCACCCTTTAGCCAGTATAAAACCCGAGAACCAAAGGGTTTCGAGTATATCTTGATATCTTCAGCCGAATAATCGGTTTTACAGCAGCCTGCCTCTGAGTATAGATTGAAATCGCTCACCTGCATCAACAGCTCCATCAGAGGAAGAGTAAAATGCTCGTAGCTTTGGGGCTGGTCGCAGATAGGAAAGATCGCGTCAGCCAGGAAATCTGGCAGGTCATCCTCCACCTGGGCTTTCATTGTCGCCTTCCGGATCTGTTCCAGAATCTCTGCGCTCATAGCTCTCTCCTGCTCAAAATCTGTACTCCAGTCTAAAATTGGGGATCAAGCTTAATCCCCCTCCCGCAGTGAGAATGGGGTTCACTCCCGCTTGGTAGGGGATGTTGTAGTTCCAGGACTGGGACGACTTTGGCTCATTGTTATAAACGTTGATGATTTCAATATACCACTTGAGCATACTTTTGGCATACCGGACTGTCTGGGAATAACGTAGGTCAAGGCGATGCGCGATCTCAAATCGCCGGCTAAAGGGGGTGCCGTACACAGGCGAATAGCGATCCGGGCTGCTTAGGGTTGAGCCGGTAATGGGGGTATAGGGAAAGCCGGAGAATAGTTCAAAACGGATTCCAAACTGATGGCGACCAGCCACATAGCCGGCAGTGATCTTCATGCTATGCGGCTGTTCATACTCAAAGGGAAAGAAGATGCCCTGGTAAGTGTTGAGCGGACTATTGGACTGAAACTGAGATTCCGTGTAGGTATAACTGATCCAAAAGTAGAGTCCATCCACTCCAGCGACCCTGTCCTTGCGCAGAAAGAGCTCCGCGCCAGTGGCTTTCGCTTTGCCAGAGTTGAGAAAGAGGCGATTGCTGACGGGGTCTGCGCTGTTTTCCAGAAGGGAGGCGTAGGTGTTATAAAAACCTTCGACTTTCATTGTGTAGAGATTCCATTTTTGGCTCAAACCTACGGAACGGTGAATGGCTCTTTCCGGTTTGAGGTAATCCGCTGCGGCCGCTTGCGGTTCCTGGCTGAAAGGCTGATTGTAGAGAAATTGATTTGTCTGGATAAAGGAGCTGTAGTAGCCGCCGCCCATAGAGATGGTGGTATCTGTTCCGGTTGTATAGCTAAAAAGCAGACGCGGATCAATCGTTAAGGTTTTGGTGAGATGCAGGTAGTCTGTACGTACACCGATCGTCGTTTCAGTTCCCAGCCATTTTGTTTTGTGCTCGGCGTAGGCGGAGATAAGATGATTCAATAAATTCTGGTCAATATTTGTTGTGCTGAAAAGATCGTCATTGCCCAGATCGGGTGGTCCGTCCTGGCTGTACACCGGCTGCGCCAAAATGGTGGCAACGCCGCGGCTTTGAAAATAGTAGAGCTGGTATTCCAGGCTGATCTCCAGAGAAGTCACATCTTCAACATACTCCCATCGTAGTTTTTCCTTCAAGCCGGCCACATTGGGGTGCGCTACGATGTCAGAGCCCCGGTTGATACCGAGAGCCAATGCCGAGGTGGATTGGAGCCGAAAGATGCTGAGAATGTAGTTATTGTATAGGGTCAGGTAGTTTTGCAGGCGGCTGGAGGCTCTGTATTGATAGCGCAGACTCTGGGAGTGGCTGCTTAACTCATTTTGAGCGGAGAAATCGTCCAGCAGTGGATCCTCGCCGTCCTCGCGCGCCTCCTGTTTTTCTTCGTCCGTGCGCTCGCGCAGGAAGCGGAATGTGTCGTAGCTGCCAAAGAGAAACAGTGTGAGGGAGTGGCGGCCGCGCTCATCCAGAAAAAATTTTCCTTTCCATTGATAGTCGTAGTATTCCGGCAGCTGAATCAGTTCTTTACCGGTAAGTAGTTCATAAAGAGGTGGTATGGCAAGCGTTAGATAACTTATCCTGGCAGCAGCGATCCAGTAACCCTGCGCGCTATTCGAGGATTCAGGCTTTTCCTGTGTCGGAGTAAGGGCAGGCCTCTGGCGCCAGGGACGGGCCCAGTAGAAGTTGCTCGAAATGAGGCTTACATCGATAACCCGCGTCTCCGTTTTTACCGTATCCACCGTCTCCATATCGATGACTGCCGCCAGTGCCTGGCCATAGCGAACCGGAAACGAGGAGGAAAACAGATCAATGCGTTCGATCAGATCATTGGAAATCACGGACTGGATTGCGCCAAAATGCTGTGGATTGAGTACGGGAACGTCATTGATAAAATAGCGGTTGCCATTGCTGTCCGCGCCCCGAATAATCAAAGAACCAAAGAATCCGCTGCTGCGCAAAACGCTGGGAAGTGTTGCCAGAGCATTCAAGGAGTCCCCAAAGGTGGCAGGAGCGTCTTTGAGATCCTGCTGTTTGAGAGAGTTTCGCGACAATTTTTGGAGATCTCTCTGGGCGACAATAGCAATGCCCTCGGATTGGATACGCAGCGGAGAGAGGCGTATGGTTTTCTGAGTATCTCTCTCTAAATTGATAAGCTCCTGAAACGGTTTTAACCCTTCCGCGCGTACGATCAGGGTCAGTTTGCCTCCCAGCTTACTGCGCAGCTCAAAGCGACCCTGGGCATCGGCGTTGCTCTTTTCTCGGCTCTCCAGGAGAACGATGGAGGCAAACGGAACGACAGCGCCGCTGCCCTCTTCAAAGACCTGGCCGCTCAGAAGAGCCTGCGCTCTTGCCTCGGTTTTCCCTGTAAGAAAAAATAAGGGGATCCAGAAAAAAAGAGTAAGCCAGAAGATAGCAAGGGAAGAAAAAGGATTTACGGCAAGCTTCGCAGGGGTTTTCATCGTTCATTTGATCCTTTCATATCGTATAGTGATAAATGTAATCCTTTGTATAAAAAAAAGAATCAAAAAGAATCGATTGTCTAACTATTGTCTAAAAGGAAATGTTCCATGCTCACCTCGAAAGAGATCCAGCGCTCCTGGTATAACGTTATAAACTCACTCCCCGCAGAGTTAGGACTCAAGAGCGATGAGTTCCGGGCAGAGTTTTCAATGGGCATTCTGCGCAGTGAGTTTTTGAGAACGGTGATCCTGGGAGCCATTATTTTTGCCATCACCCTTTATTGGCTTTGAGTTATTCCGTTTTTTTTCCTCTATTTTCTTTTTATCCTGTTAGGTGCCCTCCGCCTTGATCCAGGGATTGCCCTTTTTTCGGGCATCGCTGCCGGAGTGCAATATAGTCTGTTGGTGTTCTATTACATGCAGTTCAGTCAGGCTCAGGATTTTCCGCCTGCGCTGTTAGAAAAAAATTATTATCTTCAGAGATCGGTTGTTCTTATAATCAGCGGATCTCTGGTGGCATTGATTAGCTGGCAGATCAAACGGCAGATGCTGCACTCCTACCAGGCAGTGGCGCAGAAGGATAAAGTGATAAGTCTTTTTGGGCAGCATGTCTCCCCTGAGGTTGTGGAGATGCTGCTCAACCAGAAGGGCTCGTGGGAGGGAGAGATTCGCTATGTCTCCATCATGTTTATGGATATCCGCGGTTTCACGGCGTTTGTCCATGCGCGTCCTCCTCAGGAAGTTGTCACTTTTTTGAATACAATTTTTGCATTGAGTGTTGATATTATCAATGAGAACCATGGCATTATAAATAAATTTCTTGGCGACGGATTCATGGCTGTGTTTGGCGCTCCGGTGTCCGATGGTAAGGACGCGCAAAACGCTGTTGCTGCGGCTTTGAAATTGCTGCGTGCAATCGAGGATGCTGTTGGTTCGGGTGCGCTGGCTCCGACCAGAGCAGGTATTGGCATCCATAGCGGCGATGTTCTTACAGGCCATGTCGGCAGCCAGACGCGCAAGGAGTACACCGTCATCGGAAATGCTGTGAACCTTGCCTCCCGCATCGAATCTTTGAATAAAACATTTCAAACGAGCTGTTTGGTTTCTGAGGATATCTGGAAAAAACTTTCAAAAGAGTTGCAAGCCGAGGGTCGGTTTCTGGAAAAGGTTTCCATTCGCGGCGCATCCGGGCAAATAGCGATCTATTCATTCGCATAAGGACCATACTTCCATGAAGAAAGTGCTTCTATTTGATTACGATGACACATTGGTGCAGACCTTTGCCTGCAAAAGTGAAGCCCTGGTGGAGATGGGCAAGCGTGCTTTTTCTCTATCGCTAAC
>DYNZ01000392.1 GCA_020720805.1 Leptospira biflexa
TTTTGAGTTATCTGGTGAAACTTTTTGTAGTTTATATTGTTTGAGTAGGATCAATCCTTACTATCTAAGAGAACTCACCCAAAGCAGCGCCGCTTGTTGCGTTCATTGTCACGGACCTTGGTAGAGCTTTCTGGTTTCAGATAAGTTCCTCTGGTTTCCTCTCTGAGACGCTTCATTCTCTCTCTTTCTTCGGCTCTGGCCCTGTCTTTGATTTCCATCATTTCCCTGAATTTTTTCTCCCCTTCTTCTTTTACTCTTCTTTGCTCTTTAGTTTCAGTGGAGCCAGGTTGTACCCATTTCCAGTGCAAGCATCTGATTCGAAACTTAGTGCTAGAAGCATGAAAATGCAAAGTAGTTTTTCCATTTCTTTTTGATAATAATGATTTAATTTTTCCAACCCAGAGTTAAATGTTGCCAAATTTCTACTCTCATACCCGATCATTGGCTGCTGTAGGATCACGAGTTTTTCTATGGATTGAGTAAGGAACAAGGGGATGGACCAAGGAAATAATCGAGAGCAGACACCGAGATCTGCTTCTTTTTCTCGCAGAGCATCGTCTCACTCCTTGTCAGTCTGCATCAAAATCCTTCTTTGACGACCATTGCTCACGGAGCTTCTCTAATTTTGTATTAAACTAATCTCATCGAACTAATTCTCACTACTTTTCTATGAGCTTTTCAAGTCTTCTCAATCCTATATTGCTCCATTAATATCGCTGTGCAATGGTTCAGTATCTCCACTCCCATCCTCCATTAAAGCTAAGAGTTCTCAGTCTTTGGCTTCGTTGCTTCCTTTTTGCTGCAATCTGGGCAAAATGTGGCATCCACAGTGATGATATCGCATACCAGGCAATGAAAAAAGACTACTTGAGAGCCTGGCGCAGTATGTAAAGCAGGCAATTCATCAGCAGAAGATGCCTTTTCTCCTGTGTCCTTTTCAATAGGGATAGATTTCCATTGTGGAAGTGCTTCCATGTGAGGTGATTTGTGAGGAGAATAAGCTTTGGTTTGGAGTGACTTCTCAGGGAAAGAAGCTGCCATTTGCTGTGGCCTCTCAGTGGAAGGTGAGCTGCGAAG
>DYNZ01000393.1 GCA_020720805.1 Leptospira biflexa
AGCTAACAAAAAAGTATAGGGATAGACCAATGGATTTTGCTGATGCCACTTTGGTCGTTGCCGCAGAAAAAACTGGTATAAGGCAAATAATCAGTATTGATTCAGATTTTGATATTTACCGATGGCTCTTTTCGACAAGGTTAGTGATTAGGTGTATCGAATCGTAGTGATTAATTAAAACTATCACTATGATAGAAAATACCTAAAAAACGAGAAAACCAAGGTGATTCTTAGATTATTATCAACTCAATTCCAGAAAAATAGCCAAACTATGAGGTTTTAGCGTAATAAATGAGAATTTTTTAAGCATCCGACAGTGAAGCGTAAAAAATCTAGCACATAATGGTCAATCACTAACCTTGTCGAAAAGAGCCTTTAATTTATACAAATTCAGACAAATAAGTTCAAGGGAGTGTAGCCTCCCGCGATATTTTCCTGCAAACGCTGACATACTCCCGAATTCATTTCATCTGGAAAATGGCGAACTCATCGTTTAATGCGGGAGGATTCCTTCGCAGAGTATGAAAATGGACAAGGTAACCAATCCGCAATGTGAGCAGGGAGTAATTGACGGCAACGGCCCAAGACGCTCTGGCAGCCCAATTATCGACGTTGGAAGCGAACTCTTCGAGTGCGTTGACAGCTCTACACGAACTCAACGCAAAGACGAAAGCAGAATATTTCGGGAAGCCTGTTGAACCGACTTTGATTTCCAACTCAACCTGCTCGGGAAAAATACAGTATTTGGCAATAATTTAGGATAAAATATTACGGGAGAGGAGCGGAAAATACTCCGGGCCGTGACAGGCAATACCTACAGCGGCTTCAGCTGTCGCCGAAGGAGGGCCGGAAAACGCGCCGGACCGGGTTCCTTTTTGACGCAGTCTGCTCCCGCGACAATTTTCGCCGGGCATGGACCAAGGCCGTGCGGGGCAAACAACGTAAACCTGAAGTCCTGGCCTGGTACCGGGATCTGGACATCCGGCTGGAAGCACTCCGTGCCTCGGTCGCCGATGGTTCGTTTGTCCGCAAGTACTTCGACTCGATTGACCATGGCGTCCTTAAAACCCGGTTGCG
>DYNZ01000394.1 GCA_020720805.1 Leptospira biflexa
GCTTCGAGTTGCTCAAACCAAGAGAAACTATTATCTTCTCGGTCAATCTCTCGTTACGCAAACGAATAACTCATCAGGCGAGTGCTTGCATTGCAACTGCAATCTGTTGCAGTGGTGTGGTGATGTGTCTATTCTTTAAAGTTCAGCAAGTCTTTTGCCATCTTAAAGCGGTCTGACAGCGTACGGGGTTTGCAACCAGCATAGCCGTCGTATTGTTTGGCTATTTCTGCTTTTAAGTCCTCTTCGCTTTTGAATTTCCCTGATGTCATGACTTCTTGAAGCAGCGCACCGATAATATGCAGGTCTGATCTCTCCTCCCTTTTATCTGTTTTTCGCTGTGGCTTCGCCAGTTGGGAAATGTCGGTCTTTTTTGCTCTCAAGTGCTGTAGGTAGTAGCCGTAATATTTTTCAACGTAAACGGGAATGCCTGTTTCCGGGCCATCAATTAACCCAGGGATTTTTTTCCCGCCGTCAAAGTCGCTATCCCGCATGATAGACGGCATAATAGACAAGAGTTCTTCCCTTGTGACTGCAAATGGTACAAGGGTTTTAGTCTTCGGCTCAAGTTTTATAAAAAGGAACAACGGAAAAACTCCATAAGCAGCCATTCCAAACAACTCCATTCTCGTTTTTCCCGTTGAAGAGGCCGCTTCCAATAAAGAAAGGGTGTTGTGATATAAAAGATTGTCGTCCATTTTTTCAACCTCCTTAAGGTCGTTCCTTGATAAAAAATCAAACTGGCAGGCCGTCAAGGTAACGGCTTTTCGGGTCGCGCTCCCTATCCAGTTTGAAAATGGTTATAGCAAGTTTATCTTCATCGTTATTTTTTTCATTTTCTTTTCTTGGCTCCATGGCCTCCTGCCTATTCCTTCCCGGAAATATTCACAACCTTCCTCTCAACCGGGGTTTTCATCAAGGCCACGGCCTTTTCCATGGCTTCACGAACAGGGTCAAGGGTCATGCGGGCATAGACGGCCGTACTTGCCGGGTTCTTGTGTCCCAGGGTCTTTCCGACGATGGCGGTTGACGCTCCGCCTATGGTCTGGTAGCTGCCCATGGTTCGGCGCAGATCATGAA
>DYNZ01000395.1 GCA_020720805.1 Leptospira biflexa
GTTAAGATAAGGGGAGAATTTCGCCAATCAAAATAACCCACTATTGATTGACCAGGAGTCGGGCCGATTTTACTGAAGGCATAAAGCTGGTAGGTGTGTCCGCTGGATAAATATAAGTCGTTGGAATAAAGTCCATTGCCATTGGTTGCTGTATCAAACAGGGTTCGGTCATCGGTTTCATCAAAAAGAGTAAAGGCAAATAAACCAGTGAGAGTGTTTTTGTATGTCGTGACACCTATCATGGAGCCGTCGCCTGTTATCGTAAACCGCATATCAAGTTGTGAAGTCGCTTCACCGGTAATACTCGTATAATTGGTCTCCGTTCCGCCAAAGCCAGACCAGTGCTCGCTGTTAGTAAAACCTCCACTCCAGAAAAGGACGCCTGCATACACAGAACCTGAATAATCATTCTGCGGATCATTTAAGTAAAGGTCTACAGTATTGGCAAAGAATGTCGCGGAATTCGGTTGCTCCTGAATAATCTTTTTGGGCAGGTTTGCTTCGGTCATTGTTATCAGAGAGGTTACTTCTTTGGTCACTCCGGATTGGTTGGTTGCGGATATTTTTGCAAGGGATGTGGATTTCATCTCAATAATGTTGAGTATGGGCAAGGGGGCGGCCATGCTTGTTTTTGCAGAAAGCAATGCGGCGCATAATACCAGGCAAGAGACTGGTTTCATTTTTCTCTCCAAGGAAATTCGTTATTGGTTGGTGGTCAATGTCATTAACTTATCAAGTTCCTGGTTCCAATGTAACGCTTTACAACCAGAAAAAACATCTGGTGTCATCCAGAGCGAAGCGAGGAATCTTTGCTGGGGCGAGTAGTTATGGCACCCTTGAAGATTTCTCCCGCTTGTCGAAATGACAAAAGTGTTGATTCAAGGTTTTTTTGCAAGAGGCTCAGTTGTTGCAAAATTCGGGGACAGAATGAATTTCGCATACAGCCGCATAAGGGTCTGTAATTCAGTCCCCTCCGTCGGATGATTCACCAACTCTCTAATTTTGTTTGCCTCTGGTCCGTTTTTGCCATAGCTCTCGAATAATCAGCCAGCAGAACAGGGAGTTGGTGACCAG
>DYNZ01000396.1 GCA_020720805.1 Leptospira biflexa
AGGAACTGCTGCAACTGGAAGCGCAGACGGAGGGGTTGTTGAAGAGGATTTTGGCATGAGGGCGTTGAAATCCACTAACAGCCCATGCTATGGCGAGGTGCCGAGTGAATGGCAAGAAATTCGATTGAAGTATGTAAGTCAGTTCGGGCCAACAAAGGAGGGTGTTAATGAGCTTCACGAGAGAAATGAAGCTGTCACCTTTTTGCCTATGGAGCGTATTTCTGAGAAAGGTGAAGTAGATAAAGAGGAGCAGGCGTTAATCTCTACCGTTTGGGGAGGGTTTACTTTTTGTCAGGATGGTGATGTCATCGTTGCCAAAATCACCCCTTGCTTTGAGAATGGTAAAGGCGCATTGCTGGACGGTTTGTTGAATGGTGTCGCCTTTGCCTCAACTGAATTTTATGTTTTGAGACCCCATCGTCAGTTCTATGGAAAGTACCTCTATTATCTGACCTATATGTATCCATTTAGAAATTATGGTAAAGCCCAAATGCAAGGAGCGGCTGGGCAACAACGGGTTCCCCAACGGATGATTCGAGACTTGTTTATAGGCTTACCTCAATACGAGGAACAACAAACAATCGCCCGCTTCCTCGACCACAAAACTGCCCTTATTGACCAATACATTGCCAACAAGAAAAAGCAGATCGAGCTGCTGGAAAAGCTGCGCACCTCCATCATCTCCGAGGCCGTGACCAAGGGCCTCGCCCCGGATGTGGAGATGAAGGATTCAGGATATATTTGGTTAGACAGATATCCTTTTCACTGGAAAATGATGCGTCTTAAATTTTCAGTTTCTCAACAAAAAGGAGGGGTAATAGCTGGCCCCTTTGGAACACAACTAAAAACTTCCGAAATTACTTCAGCAGGAATTCGTGTGTATAATCAACGAATTGTTATTGATCGAGATTACTCTAATGTAACTGATTTTGTAACAGAGAAAAAAGCCCAAGATTTGTCAGCTTTTTCGGCGGAACCTGGGGATCTCCTTATAAGTTCTCGTGGCACTATTGGTAGATGTTTTCTCTTGTCAGAAGATGCCGACATCGGGGTTATCCATCCGTGCCTGTTAA
>DYNZ01000397.1 GCA_020720805.1 Leptospira biflexa
GATGGCGGCACGATCAAGCTTGCCGCAGGTTGCTTTAAGCTCGACAAAACCCTGTTCATTCAACGATCGCTCAAAATCCAGGGTGCGGGTATGAAGGCAAGTACAATAGAAATGCGGGGTTTGCCTGATGCATCGCTGATTGATGCATCAGGCAGTATCAATATCTCGTTTTCTGACCTGCATTTTTTAACGACAAGCGACCAATGTTCCTCAATACTATTACATGTGTCCAGTTTTTCCATAAGCAAATGCCATTTTGAGATGCCGCATACAAAAACAACGCGGGAGTCTGGTAAAAATCTATGGTGCCTGCTCATCATTTACTCTGGACGGGGAACTGTAAAAGATTCTAAATTCGATGGTCATTGTATGAGCATAATGGCTGGTGGCCGAAACAGTGATGTCGAATTGATAAATAATACATGCAGGAGCGACGACGGCGGGATTTTTATTCTTAATCAGGCAAAGGCCCGGATATCTGGAAATAATATCAGTAAGTATCGTATAGAAGGAATTTTAGTCAAAGATTTCAGCGCAACCGTAACCGTAACAGACAATACTTGCGAAGGAGCTCACAACGAAGCAGTAGGAATCTCTATTATGGATGGTAATGCGGAGGTACATCTGACGGGCAATACTTGTCGGAAAAATGATTGTGGTATCTGCCTTGACGGGGTTCAGGGAACAGTCAGCGAGAACTTTTGCAATGAAAACAGGACATGCGGAATAGAGATTGGCATTAACTCTGCCATGACTGTAGAGAAGAATACATGCTGCAACAACAAGGGACATGGTATTGGTTTTTTTGAACACGGCAGTGGCACGGTAATCAATAATATATGTGAAGCCAACCATTGGGCAGGTATAGCCGTCCGGCGCAGTGACAATGTGGAAATCGTTGAAAATCAGTGCAATGGGAATCGAGATAACGGAATCGCTATTCTTGAAAACTCGGAGGCAGTTCTCTCCGGCAACCATTGTTCTCATAACAGAAAAAACGGAATTGACATAACAAAAAATTCCCAAGGCACCATAAAGGGCAATATATGCAGGGCCAACGCACGGTGTG
>DYNZ01000398.1 GCA_020720805.1 Leptospira biflexa
GTGCTCTGCTCCCCCGGCTAAGCCATACTTGGGGATGATTACCGCGATTTTTTTTCTGGGAAAGAAATCAGAAGTTGACATTATGGTTCAGGAAAAACATTCTATGCTCACAGGAGTACCGGTTTGTAACCATTATCAAATTCATGCTTGACGACTCGCCAGAATTCTGCGGATTTGTCTGAACTGCAACTGATAGCGACCTTGTCTACTCCTAATTGTGGTTGTGTCGAGCCCCAGAGATTCGGTTGAGTCATTGGATGGGGTGGGCAGGCAACCCGGATATTGTGGCGTTGGAGCATAGTGCAGAAATGAATATCCTCGCCGAATGTACGAGATGGTGGCTCCTGATCCCAAAAGAAACGAGCCCATTCACGTCTAAAAAACCAACTGTGACCGACAAGATCTACAAATTCAAGGTGTTCGTTCTTTCCTTCCCAGCCCATTCTGGGTTTCTCCGTCAATAATTCCGATGTGGAAAGGTAACGCAAGCCGATAGTCCCACAAAGGGCTTGCTGGCTGTCAACATAGGTAAGACAATTTTCAAACCAGAGTTTTCCTGGCATAGTGTCATCATCAAAAATACAGATATATTCGCCTTCCAGGCAAGACGCCAAAGTAAAGCGGGGAATGATTCCCAGATTATGGCTACAGAGTATTTTTTTTACCTGTCCGTCATTTTTAAATTCTACCAGTTGTTTGCGTTCTATGAATCCAAATCTCTTTGGAGGGGCGTTGTACCAGAGAATAACTTCGTGAGGTTGAACGGATTGGGCATAAATGCGTTCAACCTGTTCCTCCAAAAGGTGCGGACGTTGCCAGCAGGTAAGGATGACGGAAATTTTCGGTTGTTTCATAAAATTTGATGGTCTTGTAAAAACTTAAGAACTCAGGGGACAGAATTTTTTTCGCGTGTTTATGCGAAAATTATTCTGTCCCCGAATTTGAAAACGACTTTCATGTAAAAAACAAACAGTTATGGTAAGTTTTTGCATGTTATTAAGACCACGCTTTTAATTCGGTAAATAAAAATCAATTCTGATACTGGATATTGTAGAGCGATTCATATTC
>DYNZ01000399.1 GCA_020720805.1 Leptospira biflexa
TCGTCTCTCTTCTTGCTCCTGCCTGTAATAGGAGAAGGACTGTCCTGTGGTTCTCGTCCATTATGGCTGGATTTTCTATCCGCACCGATACACTTGGAGCCACCAGTTTTATGCGTTCTTTGGGACTAATAGATCGTTGTTATGACAGGATTATGGATTTCTTCAACAGCAGTTCTTTAAATGTTTTGAAACTCACACGACTTTGGGTTGACTCTGTTCTAAAAATTTTTGACCTTGTTAAAATCAATGGTCGGATTCTTATTCCTGCTGATGGCATCAAAGTTCCTAAAACCGGAAAAAAGATGCCAGGCGTCAAACGACTTCACCAGGAATCGAATAATAATAACAAGCCGGAATACATTTTCGGTCATTCTATCCAAGCCGCAGGAATACTGGCAAATGCTTTAAACTCAACATTTTGCGTACCTTTGGTGGCGAGAATCCATGAAGGGCTTCTGGTATCCACTAAAAACCAATCTACAACCATGGACAAGCTCATTCGGATGCTTGACGATCTTACGATGCTTCCCGCATATTATCTGATCGCCGATGCTTACTATTCTTGTGCACCCATAATCCGGGTCAGAATCAATTCGGTGGCTTATAGAGCTGCACCAAAAAAAACAAAGCAAACACAAAAGGGGGCGAAAGAAAAAATTCGGCAGAAAAGTCTATCTTTCTGATTTGTTTAGCCGTAAAAACATTTTCAAAAAGATCAAATGCGTATTCTATGGTAAGAAGGATGTGTCCGTGAGAATTGCCTGTCTGGATCTGATAATGCGACGAACAGGGATTGCAACCAGATACGTATTGGTTCGTCATCCGCAGCGCGGAGACATTATCCTCATGACTACGGATCTGACCTTGCAACCCGAAAAGGTTATTGAAGCCTACATGCTCAGGTTTAAAATTGAAGTCTCATTCAAACAGGCTGTACATACGCTCAGGGCATATCTATACCATTTCTGGACAAAATGCATGAAGTCTTTTAGCCGCAAATCTGGAGACCAGGACATTTCAAAAGAAACTGAAAAATACCAGAAAAAAATACTGGCAAAGACCGAT
>DYNZ01000400.1 GCA_020720805.1 Leptospira biflexa
AATGCAGCACCATTTTGGCAATCGTTTCTTTGATCTGTCCGGGTTCGTTGACCGGACTGCCCTGCGGCAGACCCTTTTTGCTGATTCGGAAGTGCGACGAATCGTGGAGCAGATTCTGCACCCGCTGGTTCGTCAGGAAATTCACGCCCTTTCCCGGCAAAGCCAGTCAGCCGGGGCAGGGCAGGTGTCTCTGCTGGCGGAAGTACCTTTGCTTTTTGAAGTTGGATGGCAGGATGATTTTGACTGGGTGGTGGTGGTCTATGCCGATAATGCCTGCTGTGCCCGCCGTATCATGAGGCGGGATGGGGTCAGCCTGGACGAGGCCTTGCTCTCACTCCAGATTCAACTTCCTCTCTTTGACAAGGCCTGGCGGGCTGATTCCGTGATTGAAAATTCTGGCTCGTTAACGCAGACCTTGCTGCAACTCCACCATTTAGCGCACTTATGGAGCTGTCAGCAGGAGTTTTTTTAAAACTGACGAGCGATTTCTCATGAAAAAGATTGACTTTTTTTTTGATAGTTCGTATGTTTGCGCAGTCTACGAATGAATCCCTGCATTTACTCATCTGCATTTAATCCCGCTTGTTATTCATTTTTTTTGTGCGCCTCATGATCTGTTGTTGATGGAAGATCGAGAGTAAGGAAGAGTCGTGATTGAGTAAGGAAATCTTTTCTGTAAGTCACTTATCCCGTTTGTCAGAATTAGTCTTGTTGTGTCTCCCCTGTTTATTTGATGCATCTTCAGCAGATGCCCCCTTCTTTCATGCGATGGCCCTCCCGGCCCCTTGCGTGATATCGTGATCGCTGCTGGTTGGTGGTTTTAACTCTTCTTTACAGTTGGGCCTGATGCCGCTGGGTTAACATATTTTTTCAGTTTTATGCGTTCTGCCATCGCTTGAGCAATTAGCAGGAGATAGCAGAGAATCGTAAAAGAGCGTGTTGTGCTCTCTATTTTATTCCTCCCCTGTCAAAAATAACTTGGGAGATTCCCCGAGAGGAAAAGGTGTTGCAATGAATTTGGCTGAATTAAAGCTGAAGAAAATTGATGAGTTAGTTCGACTTGGC
>DYNZ01000401.1 GCA_020720805.1 Leptospira biflexa
TCCCATCTGTTTGAATTTTCTTGATATCAACCGCACAAGAGCCTCGCCCTTGTGCCTCCTTATCCCCCTGATCTTTATATTTACACCCCACGACCATGATCTTTGATACTCTTTGGGCCCAATGCACACAAGAGAGGTTTTTCTCAGTTTGAGGAAGAATCGAAAATACAGGTAAAACATCTTGAGTTTCCTGGCAACACCGGGAAAAATTGTCCGCACTCTCCATTGCCGCCAAAAGTCTTCATCTTGTGGACTCTCAAGACAAGATCGCTTCAGGAAATGTGTAAGGGTATCTTGACTTCTTTGCCAATGAACTGTATTTTTCAGGGAGACGGCATTGATGGCCGATAGTGGGGATTTTTGCTCTTTGCCTCGCCATCCTTTTCTCCTTCGACACTGTTGACGAACAAAATGATATATTTAAGAAAATATTCTTTTCTGTTCATTTTTTTTGCTTGTGTCTCCTCTTCTCAAGGATGGGCTGATCAAGTCCTGGATGAGCACAATCCTGAATCGTTAGCTCCCCCCTGCCCTGCCGCCCAGCCCAATTCTTTCGACATGAATTCAGAATCACTGTCTGCCCCTGCTCCGACTCCGGAAATCAAGATCGCCAACCTAAGTGATGGCGAGAAAAGATGGTACCAACGATTTCAGGAAGGAGTGCCTTTTTTCGATGGCTGGAAAAAGATAACAGAAAGGGTCATAGAAAAATTTCCTGAACAGGAACGGGAACAGAAAATGGCAATCATGCAGGCCTTGGGACTGAAAATAGGCCATGAGTGGTGTCGTGACAATCGTGTGCGCAAGGTCAATACCGATATGTTGCAGGCCTGGGGTCAGGATCTGCGCCAGGCCGGCTCGCAGAATCATATCCAACTGGCCAGGGTGATACAAAAAATAGACGGGGAAATCAACACCCTGCTTTATCATCAATAATATTTTCCGCCCTCTGCCCCCCCTGCCCCATAAAAAAATCCTGGGGAGAAGTTTTTTTTTGCAAACGATTCTCCCTTCACACCGTTTTCCTGCGCACCGCCCGCACCTCACACTCCAGCGCCCCATCAT
>DYNZ01000402.1 GCA_020720805.1 Leptospira biflexa
TTCGGTTCCCAGTTGGTATCTTGATCGGTCATGATATTCTCTTCAGGGTGATAATCTGGTACTTCCAAAAGATGACAACATAAAACCGGCGTGGTCACCGTCCACTCCAGCGTCTGATTGGGCTAAACTGTATTCTCTACTGCCCTTTGTATCTCTTGAGGCAATAAAGAAATGACAAAATTCACGATAACTTCCGCACTCTTGAGGGCCTCACTCATTTCCTCTGGAACAGGGTTTATGAAGTTCCCCGGATAGCGAAATTCTGTAGCGTACGGAGTGAGCAGTTCCGCCGATTCTTCATATTGACTAAAGGCTGCATTGATGGGTCGTGCCAACTGAACCAATAAGCGAATGTCATGGGTTTTGGGAAACTCCAGATCGTGCTGGACAAGAAAGCCTTTAATCGCTTTTTCTGCGGCCTGTTGGCAATGATAAACGGCGATATCCAGATACCTCGGCTCTTCATCGCTCAATCTCCTGGCGACCGCTAAATCATGAGCGGCTTTGACGAGCCAGTGCGTAACCAACAGCGCTTTTTCATCCATACAGTAGCGTTCCCTGATGCAGTACCTTATGCTCCAACGAGACGGGGACTTGCGAAAAACGCTCTATTTCATGGCGCGTCTTGACTATAATGTCCAAAGGGTACGGAATATCTCGTAAACAGCGGTATGCACGGGCAGCGCGTTTCGCGGGAGAAACTTCACTAGTCCCCACGATGACTAACAAATCCAAATCGCTGTCTTTGTGGGGGGAGCCCCATGCATAGGAACCAAAGAGAAAAATCCGTTCTGGTGAAAACTCTTTGACTAATCGCTGGGTGATTTCTTTTAGTGTCTCTTTGAATGATGCCATGATGCAATCTCCGGTACCACAACCCTACTCATTTTCGCTTGCCCTTAGGAATGGACACAAAATAACCTTTAAGAGAATATTTGCAAATATTCGTGACAGCTTAGGCATGGGCAAGGACGCTGAACATCGTCACCAAGGGATGCCCCGGCGCAACCAAAAAAAACTCCAACAGATAGAGCGCTGTGGCCTCCTGTAAATTAGCAAGAGC
>DYNZ01000403.1 GCA_020720805.1 Leptospira biflexa
TCTTTGGATTGCTGGTGGGGCTGTCAACGGTAGTGTTTACCATTACACTGACGACGGTTGGTGCGGCGGGACGCTATATTATCAGCAGCAGGAGGTAAGAGGGATCATGGAACATCCGATACTATTTATTTCAATTATTCTGGAAAAACTTGGGCTTCCCATTCCCCATGGTCCGGTTGGTCATGGCCTGGTAGAACAGCTTACCGCGCCGTATATGACCTATACCTGGTTTACCATGATTTTTCTGGTGGTGGTTGGCAAGCTGACCCTGGGTAATCTTGAGATGGTGCCGGGTAAGGGCCAGAATTTCTGGGAGATTCTCATTGGCGGTATGGATAATTTCTTTGTGGAGAATATGGGGCGTGATCTGACTGATAAATTATTTCCCATGATTGCAACCTTTGCCCTCTATATTGCTGTGGCCAATCTGATAGGCCTGATTCCAGGGTTCATGTCTCCTACTTCCAGCATCAATACAACCCTGGCTCTGACCATTATTGTCTGGGTCACCCATCATATCATTGGTTTTCGGGCCAGCGGTTTTGCCTATCTGAAACACTTTCTCGGACCCATGCCTGTGCTGATCCCGCTGATGCTGCCCATTGAGCTGATCAGTAACTTTGCCCGCCTGCTGTCACTCTCCATCCGTCTTTTCGGAAATATTATGGCCAAAGAGACCTTGCTGGGGATTCTGTTCATGCTGGCTGGCACCTATTTTGCTCCATTGCCGATCATGATTCTGGGTGTTCTGGTTTCTCTGGTTCAGGCCATGGTTTTTGTTCTGTTGACCGTTGTCTATTTTACTCAGTCCAATGAGCATGCCCATTGAGATTGTTACGAATTTTGTAGTGTTTATATAGGAAGAAGGCCAAAAAACTTTAATTTTACAAGGAGAACACAATGGAAAGTAATTTGATGCTTGGTTTGGTTTGTGTTGGCGCCGCGCTCTCTATCGGCCTTGCCGGTCTGGGTGCAGGTATTGGTATTGGTAATGTTGGTAATGGCGCAACCCAGGGTCTGGCCCGTAATCCTGAAGTACAGCCAAAATTGATGACCTTCATGA
>DYNZ01000404.1 GCA_020720805.1 Leptospira biflexa
CCTAAGAGAGAATGGCATTGACACAGGTATCCATTGGCAACCAGGCCACTGGTTTACTTTGTGGAAGAGTTGTCAGGCTGGAGATCTATCTATTACTGACAAAGTTGGGAGCGAAGTCCTTTCCCTCCCGCTTCACTCAAAAATGGATATGGCCATAATCGACTTGGTATGCGATAAAATAATCTCATTTTTCCAGCAATAGAACTAACCATGAAAAACAAAGCACTCTTCCTCGAAATAAAAAAAGCAGCAGGCTCCAAGGTTAATTTTGTTATACCTGTTGGTAAACCCGTTGATTTCTTTCTACGACCGATTGCAACTGATAAAAACAACCTTAACAAAAATGATATCCACTTACTTAGCGAATGGAGAAACAAATTTGTTAGATCTTTTTTAACCGAATTCAGAGCCAACGATGAAAGAACCGCCTCTTGGTTGACAGAACATGTTGCCAAAAATGATCAGAAAATAATGTTCATGATTGACACGCTTGATAACATTCCCATCGGTCATGTCGGTTTGGGTTTTATCAACTGGGAAACAGGATATGTGGAAGCAGATGCAATAGTCAGAGGGGCATCTGCGAGAAAAGGTCTGATGAGAGAAGCATTAAGATTACTTTTAACATGGGCTGAAACGAGTCTCGGCCTGGACAATGCGTGGGTAAGAGTCCGATCCGACAATCCAGCAGTCGTATTTTATCAAAATACTGGATTTATAGAAAAAAACAGAATTCCATTGTCTAAAAAAACGGAGGGAGATTCCTTGATCTGGTTTGAAGACCCCAATGCTGAAAAAGACGCCCCTGCACTTATCTATATGAAATATCAGCTTAACGACTCGCCAATCCCATGATGAAATTGCTACACTCCAGCCGCGAAGACCTGCTGAATTACGTGGTTACCCAGTTGGAGCATTTTTTCCCCGACGGGCAGTCCGGAATAAAACAGATCCTTGACGCCTGTCTCGTCGATGCCCTCGCCCGGCTTGAAAACTGCATCAACGCAGTACGCATGTGGCGACCAGGCGAGTTTGATTATCTGCACTCCTCGCAATATGCGA
>DYNZ01000128.1 GCA_020720805.1 Leptospira biflexa
CATCCCTTGAATCCAAGAAAATCCCTCTCTCGTTTTTGGATCAAACTTCTCAAATGTCATTGCCTTTTGAAACAGATCAGGATGATTATCATAGAGGCCAAGCCATTCCTCTTGACGTTGGAAAAAACAAAAATAACATCCAGACCGGCTTCGCCACTTGTAATACTCTGGAACCCCTACAGTTTCTTCCAATATCCGAAAGACATCCTTGCGGGTAATCTCATCATGAATAAAAGGGAAGACAGGGTGAATATTAGGCTTGGTAGAAACATACCCCTCACGGTGCTCATCAGCACGAATAGCCACATAGCTCATAACTTCATCTGTGCCAACAAACTTCTCAAAGGGTTCAAGCTTCATCTTCACTGTACACCAGCGTTGCTGCGGCGAGGGCAGCATATTCCCCATCATAAAAAGATGGTGTTCAAAGGGTGCCTTATTTCCTAATCGTTTTACTTCTTTGCCAAGATACGCCTCAAGCCGATCGATAAAGTCATAGGTTTCTGGAAGTTCGCAGCCGGTATCCGTGAAATAATATTCTATCTCCGGCACTCGGCATTGCTGTTTAAGATAGATGGCAAGAGCCGCACTATCCTTGCCCCCTGAAATACCGCAGACATGTCGGAGCTCTTTCACCTTACTCATTGATTGCCCCAAGATCTGACTTGACAGATTCCTTACTTACCTCTTTTTTCATGGCAAGGAACTCATCCACCAAATCTGCAAGGAGGGCAAGGCGAGATTTGTCATCATCTAACCCATCCAAAAGAATCTGAAATTTTCCTTTATTATTCTGGATATATTTTTTGGTCGAACCATCAATCGTAACCATTTCATCAAGATCGGTCTTACCATGCCGCATGGAACGCAGACGTATCACTTCAAAACCATCACCAAACTTATTTTTTTCTTTCAGATAATAATTTTGCAGAACACGAAGATCGATGAGGCGACGAGAGAGTTCTTCGAGTTTTTTCACAGCACCGTCACGGTCGACATCAAGCCATTTATCTGAGGCGCGCCCCCCAAGAAAGAGCAACAACCTGCTCAGCCAAAGCTCATCACCACACTTGTCATCAGCCAGATACTCGATCAAAGGCCGCAAACCTTTTACATCAACAGTATATTGGCTCAGGTCCTCATAGCAAGCGCATGCCTTCTGTCGTAAAGTCTGCAAACTCATTTCTTTCTTAATATCTGGAAAGAATGCTTGAGCCATAAGGGTTTGGAAATCAGCCACCATTTTATCATACGCATCGCGGAGTTCTCGAATAACTTCGACAAGGGAGGCAGCAAAGCCCTCTATCTTTTTACCGTCCGACTCATCAGGGTCAATTGCGGGATAACCACAGGCCATAGGCAAGCGGACAAAAAGCAAGTCCATAGGAGATTTAGCAAGCTCAAAAGCCTTTCTTGCCTTTTGGCTAGCATCAGAAAGGCGATTGGTTTGTTTGGTGTACTCCGGCAGATTTGCAACAAACTGGGCAAGTGGCTTAGCAATGGCAAGTAATGAAGCCCCTTGCTTTGTGTCCTCACCATAGAGCACCTTGACATATTGCTGAAATAACGAGGCACGGATGCCATACATCCGGATACGCTGGACTGTAAAATAGTCCGGTCGCTTCATGAACCGATCAATATGCTGGTCACTAATGTATGGGGTATAAACCTTGTCTTCATACAGAGCGAGCTCCTCTTGGTTGCAAAGAAAGACAGTCAGGTAGAGGAGTGGTAGAACACCAACCTTGACACCATAGGGAGGTGCCTGCAAAACTTCATTAAGCTCAACAAAGGAGCGAGGTGTTTTCTGAGTAGATTCTAAAAACTTATCAATCCTCTGCCAGACAGGATAAAAATTATAAGAATTATCTTTCGCTGGCGGCATCAGTTGCCATTGACCGCCACCGACATCTTGATGGAGGCCAGTGGCATACAAGAATGCTCGATAGATCCCTTTTTCAGCAGGGAATTTTTCAATGCCCAAATCTGGTTTGTCAGCATGGTGGACCAAAGCCGCCACCAACTTATTGCGGGCTGCAGCGGCCTGGGCTGATGGCTTCTCACGATTAATCAATTCATTGTGGATCCGAGGCGAGAGATTGTAGATCTTATCAAGAACCTTAGAAAGCTCTCTTTGCAAATCTCGTTTAGAGGCAACAGTAATTTCCATAGTCTGCCAGAACCACTGCGCATTTTCTGGATTTTCCACAAGATGAAAAAGCAACTCATCCTCAAGGCGCTGGGCTGCTGCCAGCCGATCCTTAAACTCACGTTGAGCAATAGGATCTGTCTGAAGTTCAGGACAATTTTGTTCAACCCGGAGTAAGGCAAGAACCTCTGCTACCGCCTCACGAAGTTGGGATCCATTGGGGCACAAAGCAACGATATCCAGTTCATTAAAATAAGAGACAACCTCTTGGCTGGCAGTTTTTAGGTCGTCTGCAGATTCTGTTAAACAAAGGATAATACGTTGCTGCTCTGCCTGTTTTATTTCCTTATGATACGAAAAGAGATCAACAAAAATGGGACTAAAATAGCGCAAGGCCCCTGTCTCGATTGTATGTCGTCTGGCAACTATGGGCTGAAGTGGTTTACGACTATTAATTGCTGTGGGCAAATCAAACCGGCCGATCTGACCGAGCTCATCCTGCACTGCTGCATCTAAATCAAAATCACTGCCCTGCCACACCCGATACTCATTGCTGAACTTACGAAACTGGAGCACAGAGCTTCCAATAAGAGCATCGGCTACCATGGTGGCAGCCTTTTTGCTAGTTACGCAGAGACTGACAATATTCCTTGAGGCCTTAAACCCTCCTTGGGCGCCTATAATATTAAGCAAGCCGATAGTTTTGAGTAGTTCAAGCTGCTTGGGCGGGGCATCACCAAGGCGCTCAATGGCCGTGACCACTTCTGCCCAACGCCGATGGGTGGTTGGGTCAGTAAGAACGGCTGGCTGATTGAGGATAAAATACTCATACACCTGCCATGGCATTACCCAATCGCCAGCTTTCTGCAGATTTGCAAGACTATCACGCAGACCGTGCTGCTCCTTGCTTCCCAAATAACTGAAAAGGGTTCGCTCATTCTGGGCCATCTTCTGACAAAGAATAGGCAAAATCAAGACTGTTACGGGATGAAGAGGATAGCACTGCGCAAAAAGATGAGCCGCTGTTTCCTGATCAAGACTGCCTGGCAAGGCCTTTTCTTTGGCCAAAACGGAAGCCATCTCTTTGCACGACATGGCAATTTCTTTCTGATCAGAAACCGGCAGATTATTGCCAAAGGCCTTGCTGATAATACGAAGCGTTTGCTCAGTGGATTCCAAAAAGGGGATATTCTCAAAACGGCCTTGGACTTTACTCCACTCATTGCGAAGGTCTTCACCTAGGCCACGGGCGTATTGCTCAAAGCCCTGATGCATGAGGGTGAAGATATATATATTGGCCTTTCGACCTTTGGCAGCCATCTCTGCCAAGGCCTGGAGCAAATAGATATCGTTAGCCCCATAGTGGCGAGCCTCATACTCCAAAAACTTGCCAAGCTCATCAAAGATGATCAGCAGCCCCTTGCCTTTTTGGGACTCTACGACAGCACGAAGTTCTTCAACAAGGGTTAGAATCTCGTGAATGGGGATATCTTTTATGGTGGCGGCATCTGTTAACTTGCCGATAATCGCCGGAGGGAGTCCAGGTAGAGTTTGCCAAAAACGAATAGCCGCATCTCTCAAGCTTTCTACAAAACGCTGCCCAAGTGGTTCAGGAGTGCCAGTAAGAAGAACGGGCAAATAACCAATTGATGTTATTGTGTGTTGAGAAATCTCAACACTTGTCGCGTTATCAGCATCGAAACAAACCTCTAAAGCAGCACGGGTGGCTTCGTAGCGGGGGTTATCAAAAAGATGGGCTAAGTAGACGGCAAACGAAGATTTACCTGAGCCATAGGGTCCAACTAAGGCCCACGACCGGGGCACATCAGCCTCATTCAATGTTTCGACAATACGACGCAGGGTTAACAACGATCGGCTTGTAGGAATATAGGCCTTCACAATTGCCGACGAATCTATATCGCGTTCTATGTTTATAGAACGAGTATAAATCGTATCGATTTTAATGTAATCTTGGATACTCATGCCGCCTCGTCCTGTTGCTGCAGGGCATTATAATGTTTCTTGAGAAACTTGAGTGGATCA
The DNA here is from genome assembly GCA_020720805.1 of Leptospira biflexa. GTDB lineage: Bacteria > Spirochaetota > DYNZ01 > DYNZ01 > DYNZ01 > DYNZ01. The sequence continues at coordinate 4,193 of DYNZ01000128.1, forward strand.
AATTCTTTCAATAGATAGAGTTGATGAATACCAGCGGTATCAACAATCTTAAAAACACCAGGAATCTCATGAATTAGCTGCTCAAGTTTGCTAAGGAGTCCATTTTCTGTCAGACGAAAAAGGAGGCCTGGGGCAACATAACCATCCCTGCTATACATCAGGTCTTCAATGGGAATTGCTGACAAACCACGCTTTTGAAAAAGATCGGCTATAGCAAAGCCAAAGATGCCAAGAGGGAGATTGTCACGGCGTTCAAGGCGGGATTGATAACTCTTGGTGGCAGGCGAGTAGGTGATTAAGCGTAGAAGCGAGAGTGGTGAATCTAGAGCCTCCTCAACCGGTATTTTGAGATTACCCTTTGATTGCACATAGGACCGTAAGAGGACTGCGAAATCATTTTTAACGGAGGTGGACGAATGCTTGCTGTCAATATTTCCTTTGACGAAATCTACCAATGCATTGGAAGCCTCTTGGCTAGTGAACTCTGGTTTATGAAAAAAATTAAAAAACCAATACCACGATGTTGCTTGCTCGGGATTAGTTGCCAGCAACCAGTGGATTAGCCAAATGGTGGCCTCGTCCTCAAGGTAAGGATCCCAACCACCATTCTCGGAAAAAAGGGCCTTACCTAACTCCGTAGTTTTATTTATGTTTGCATCAATATGCACAAGCTGGACAGCACGGAGCCAGTGACGAATGGAGTTAACCATATTCTTACCCACACCAAGGGCAACAACGGCATCGTCATCTGAAAAAACAGCAGAATTCTTTTCAAAGGCCTGAAAGCCTTTGGTGAGCCAACCAAACCGGAGGGCGAAGGATTCGTGACGCCCGAAAGCAACTTTGGAGGGGTTGTACAACATAGAACACCTATCACAAGATTAGTATACAACAGAAGGATGCAGGTAGTTTTTTATACACCGCATGTTGTGGAAAACCAAGTCCAATCTTTTGTAATAAAACATTTCCAACGCGACATTTACAGGGACCGCTGAAGAAATGCTGCCAAGGTTTAGCGGCAATATGGGCTCAGATCATTTTATATCACCAACAAGAAGATTCATAACCAGCCTGATCATCAGCTCCTTCTGCCGTGGATCACTCTCGGCAATCAACAAGGCCAGGGCCACCAGTCCGTTGTCGTTGATTCCGGATTGTTCGAGCAGGTCGTTTTCTCTGAGGAACAGCAGGAAGAGGAAAGCGCCGATCCGCTTGTTGCCGTCGCTGATGGG
>DYNZ01000405.1 GCA_020720805.1 Leptospira biflexa
GCGCCGATGCGCTGGCCATGAAACAACGTGCATTTATGGCCTTGCCGCCGGAACAGCAGCGCCAGATTCTCGCCTTCGCGCAAAGCGCCTCAAAACGCCTGCGCCCGCGTGTGGAAATGCAGGTTTATATTCGGGGGGTGGGGGGATGAGAAAAACATTTGAGATAACAATACCAGAAAATCTTAGAGATATGGTGTTTTCATTTTTTCATGAAATAAACAAAAATAATAATGTCCAAGATGAAATGATCGAGTCAGAGCGTTCTAATTTAGAGCAAACTTCAGGTAATGCCACAACCTCTTGCGAAGATGATAACCAGATAATCAACGTACGTGATGCCGAGTTACGCTATCTTATTGGTCTTTTGACCGTTGTACTCAAATCAAAATCAGAAAAGTTACCCGACATGACAAATAATGACACCCTGATGCAACGCATCGAACACATCGCCATGGCCAAAGCGCAAGCCTTATATAACACCCAGGAAAACTGGTTGGTGCGCAATCAGGCCGGGGAATGCCTCTTTCATCTGGAGCGCGCCAGCGGACTGCGCTACCCTTATAACAAACGCCCACAGGATTTAATGCAAGGCTGGGATGAAAAGGTAATATCCCAGCCTTTTTGGGAAATGGCTTCGGATTTTGAGCTAAAGAATCACCAATTAAGCAAGAAGGACTCCAAAGGCATTCCAGCAATTCTCGATACATCCAAGTTATTGGTGTGGCAATGGCTTTCTTCTTTGGGGGTAATGACCGCCGCCCATGCTAAATCGGCTTTGAAGAAGGAGTCTTATCTTGGTTTGCACGCATGGGATTTGGCTACTAAAAATGTACTCAAGGATTTTAGAGATAGGCTGGGTAATCCAGCTCGAAGTGGTCGAAATTATCGCTTATATGAAAACGACTATTGGCTTTGCAGAGAGGGCCGCGTCGATTTTGACATCAACGATTCAGCTCCTGATCCTGGCGCTGGCGCAGTCTTGGCCTGTAACCCTACCTCTATAACCAACCCAGTCGAATTCTGGCGCATCATGCGCGATCGGGGTCTGAAACTGGCG
>DYNZ01000406.1 GCA_020720805.1 Leptospira biflexa
GCCGCCTGCGGATCGGCTATCCGCGCGCCGCGCGCCTGCTCGACCAGCTTGAAGAGATGGGAGTTGTCGGTCCCTCTCAAGGCGGCGGCAAAGAGCGCGAGGTTTTGGTCAGCGAGGAAGATTTAGATGAAGAAAAGCTGGATGAGTAGGTCACGCTTTCAGCGTGATAAAACTCCATTTGAAAATCCGCCATTACAAGTGCAACTCGCAATTAATACTCTCGATGTTAGCCGTTCCCTAAAAAATTGGAAGTAATTTCCTGTGCTATAATTTTTTTAACGAGTAAATTGTCATTCAAGGAGCGACCCATGAAATGGACTGAAATTCGTGAAAAATATCCAGAGAAATGGCTTTTGATTGAAGCCTTGAATGCGCACACAAAAGCTGATAAGCGTGTATTGAATCAACTGATCGTGCTTGGTTCTTTTAAGAATTCAAACGCCGCACTGCAAAAATATTCCAAATTGCACCGTGAAACTCCTGAACGCGAGTTATATGTTTTTCATACAAGCCGCGCGAGATTGAGCGTGATCGAACGCAGGTGGGTTGGAATCAGGGGCACGCGATGAAGATTCGTTTGCGTTATGGCTTGCCATTTGTTTCAGCGACCCTCCACTATCGAAGCCAGCACGTGACCCTGAAAAATATCCTGTTGGACACAGGCTCCGCCGGTTCCATATTTTCCACCGACAAAGTTCTTCCCGTTGGTTTGACATACGAGCCAGATGACATGGTTCATCGGATTCGGGGCGTGGGAGGATCGGAGTTTGTTTTTACAAAGCAGATAGACCTTTTAAAGGTTGGAGATTTATCTGTCGCTTTATTTGAAATTGAAATAGGCGCAATGGATTATGGTTTTGATATTGATGGAATTATCGGCATGGACTTCCTGAAAAAAGTCGGCGCAGTTTTGAACCTGAATAATATGGAAATACTTTCTTCGTAAGGGACAGGCATAACTGAATCTTCCAGACAGAAAAAACAACAAGATGAACCCTAACCCAACCTTCACCGACAGATTACGTCTCATCTTCAAAGGAATAATTGACCCCATCG
>DYNZ01000031.1 GCA_020720805.1 Leptospira biflexa
CTCGAGGTAAACTGCTGCGCAAACACCCGGCATGACAACAAAGAGGAGGTTCTTTGTTTTGATTGAAAAACTTGACAGTCTCCCTGTTCGCATGGATCATTCGTTATAAATCAAATTGTTGGCTATAAATTTTGCCTACATAGCTTTAAGCGCTTACGAAAAAGATGTCAATGATTAAGGAAGTAGCAATGAAAGTAAAAGTGAAAATCAGACGGGCTAAATTTATTTTTTTATGGATCATAATAGCTGCGGTGCTGGGAGTATTGCTGCTGAATTTAGCTGATGTATCAGCCAAAGGTCAATGGGGTGCTTTGATTGGAAGGGTTCACGAGTTGCGCACGGGGAACAAGGTCATCATTGCTACAGCCAGTGCCGGCCGCTACCGTCCTGGTATGCGCATACAAAGTTATGCTGTTCATGGTCCTGTGGTGCTGTTCGTGGAGCAGGCCTATCATACCAACATTCATTGCCGGGTAGCGCAGGGCAATGTCCGGTGGCTCCAAAAGGGGATGGAACTCTACGAATGGCGCGAGGTGAAAGAAGAGCCCCCAAAGGCCATAGATACTGGCAAACCTGGCCAGACCAAAAAGGTCGGTCGATATACCTACGTGGATAATGGAGACGGAACAGTAACCAATACGACACTTGCTTTAGTTTGGAAGAAATGTTCCCAGGGACAAAACAATGACGCGAGCTGCAGCGGACAAGCTAAGAAATATCAATATTGCACCGAGAATACCAACGATTGCGATAATGATAAGGTACTGACATCTGGTCCAGCGTACAATGCCTGTGATGAGTTAAATAAAAACGGCGGATTTGCCGGCCGCACCACCTGGCGGGTGCCGACTAAAGAAGAGCTAAAAACATTGGTTTATTGCAGTCAGGGGCCGAATGCGCCTTTGGATGATTTCAAAGACTGTAACGATGGGTATAATAAACCAACCATTGATACAGCCTTGTTTCCCCATTCAGTTGCCGGCGATTACTGGTCGTCGAGTACCAGCGTTAGCTCTACTACCTATGCGTGGTTCGTCCACTTCTCCTGCGGCGTCACGCTCAATGACGGTAAGGAGAATAGCAGCTATGTTCGTTATGTTTCTTCCAGACCGTGATTGCGGTGCGCAGCACCGCATTGGTCATTTGATTATTTGGAGATTTGTAGTGCCGTAGGCAACGATTTGAATCGTCGCTTACTATGCGCAACAACTATGTCGGTTTGCGGCTTGTTCTTCCCTCCGTCCAGTTATGCGGCAAGGTGAGCGATAGCGAACCGCAGCCGCATTCTGGCAATCTGAAAATTTGGGTCGGCTAATCGCAGCAGCCACGGGCATGGCAACAATCACTACGATCTCGGCTTTCGCCTGGCTTGCAGTCCAAAATAGGGCAAGCGAGTCCCGGCCTCGCTACGCAGGTCATGCCTCGATACTTTTGCTGCGCAAACACTCGGCATGACAAAGGCGCAGCGAGGCACCGGTCGCTGGGGCTCTCGAAGCGCCGGCACACCTACAGCGTTTCGATCTCAGTCGATGGATCGAACCATCGAGACAAGACAATAAAGCATCCTGTGAGTCGACAGGATTTTTTACCTTGATTAGCCAGCCATCTCAATGAAAGTCCAATCCGTGCATCATATAGATAGAGTGCTCAACGGTTGGCAGAATGACATCGAGATACTCCTGAACGGCGCGTGTGCTTCCAGGTAAGGTATAGACCAATGTGTTGCCGATTGTCCCTGCTATAGAGCGGCTGATAAGGGCGTTGGGCTTTGATTGACCATATTTTATACGTATCATTTCCATAATACCGGGGATCTCTTTGTGCAGCATAGGACGGACCACATCTGGTGTGATGTCGCGTGGTCCGATTCCGGTTCCGCCCGTGGTCAGGATGATATCATATTTCAACTCGCTGTATTTCCGAACCAGAGCCTCCAGTGCCGCTTCGTTGTCGCCAATGAGTTCCTGGGAATACTCGGTGCGCCGATACCGGGGTGAGAAATAAGTTTCACAAAGCTGGCGGATATAGGGGCCGCTCTTATCCTCGTAAATACCTACGCTTGCGCGATCGCTTAGGGTGATAACGGCTATCTTGAAGATCTGCGGCACAAAGGAAAATTCCATGCCCGCTTTGAGTATTCCTCCAGATAAGACTCTGGCAAAGATTCCCTCCTTTGGCATTACACAGTTGCCTACCTCTCTGAAGATAGCGCAATTGTCGCCATGACATTTTTTTCCAATCTGGGTAACCATCAGCTCTATCTCATCTCCGATCAGGCGGTCCATGGGTGCAGTTTTGTAAAGCTCCAGCCCTGATGTGGTAATATTTTCCGCGAATTCTCCGAAATTAATTTTTCTTTTCGCGGCCAGCTCAAATTTGGCTATGCTCTCCTGGGCCAGCAAGCTGATCTGGCGATGCCAGGAGCCGGCATGGGCGTCTTCGCGAATGCCGATTTCCGATAGTGTTACGCTCTCACGCGGCTCTTTGATTGTTCCTTTTTTTTCGGAAATATTGACGGAAACAACTTTGATTTTCATTTTAGTAATCCTCTTTTATTTTTTTCAGTAAACGGATTTGAGATATTTCCATGCTTTTATCAACGGCCTTACACATATCATAAACGGTCAGGAGGCCGATATTGACAGCGGTTAACGCCTCCATCTCGACGCCAGTCTGCCCCAGACATTTGGCTGTTGCCTCAATATGAACACCATCATCTTTGAGGTCAGCGCGTACCTGCACCTGAGTTAGGGCAAGAGGGTGGCAAAGAGGGATCAGCTCGCTAGTTTTTTTTGCAGCTTGGATTCCGGCAATCTCCGCGATTGTCAGGACATCACCTTTTTTGATAAGGTTATCACGAATGAGCTCGACTGTTCTGGGTTGCAGCCTGATCAAGCCGGAAGCGGTAGCTATCCTGGTCTGTACCGGCTTGGCTGCCACATCAACCATGCGGGCTCGGCCGTTTTCATCGAGATGGCTGAGAATCTGATCCATAAGTTTTATCCGCCGATATTGTAAAATTCATGCTGGTGGGAGAATGTACCATGCTTGGGTTTGTTGGCAAGCGCCAGTGCATAGGCGCCGTGAATGCCGTGTTCATGAATACTGTACTGCAGATCGCTGAACAGGCATGGTTTGATGTAACCGTCAGACGTTAAACGCAGGCGGTTGCATATTTTGCAGTTGCCCCCTTCGCCCCCTTCGACAACGGAAAATTGGCCGGAGCTTAATTTCATCTGCTGAATATAACGGATCTCCAGTTTGTTCGTTCGGCAATAGGCTGCTACCTGTCTGGCATCCTCTTCATTCACCCCTTTGATAATAACGGTGTTGATTTTTATAGGGCGCAACCCTGCATCCATAGCTGCCTCGATCCCCGCCAGAACATCATATACATTGCCAATCCGGGTGATTTGTTGAAATCTTACGGGGTCAATGGCATCCAGACTGATATTGACGCGGTGCAGTCCAGCCTTTTTCAAAGAGCGTGCGAAGCGTGGCAGGAGAACGCCATTGGTGGTCATTGAGAGGTCTTCTATCCCTGGAATTGTGCTCAACATCGCGACCAGATCAACAATGCCTTTGCGAACCAGTGGTTCCCCTCCGGTCAGACGTACTTTGGTAATTCCCAGATCTCGTCCAACTTCGACAACCTCGCGGATCTCTTCAAATGAAAGAATTTGACTGTGAAGAAATTTTTGTATTCCCTCCGCTGGCATGCAATAGGTGCAACGCAGATTGCAAAGATCGGTTACTGAGATCCGTAGATAGTTTATTTTACGGTTAAATTGGTCGAACATCTGCCCATTCGCCTTTGCGTATCTCAAGAACATCACGTTCTAAAATCATAAATGCATCCGCCTGGCTCACCGCGTGAATATGGCCCGAACCGCGGTAAGCGATCTGTTCCAGGTAACCGTCCTTATGGATTTTTACTGGTAAAAATTCTTTATTGCGCCCTTTCTTTCGTTTATAATCAAATCCGACGGGAAGCTTAAACTGACGCGCCGCTTCTGGATCTCCGCCCATGAGCTTTTTGAGAAAGGGCATCAGAAGAAATTCCATCTGTACAAAGGAGGAGACAGGATTTCCCGGTACGCCAAAATACCACTGCTTTCCCTTTTTCCCGAAAATGGTTTTCTGGCCAGGTTTGGCGTACAATCCATGAAATAAAATGTTTACACCATTCTGTCGCAGCACTTCCGGAACAAAATCAAAGTCTCCCATGGAAACAGCTCCGCTGAAGATGATGATATCGGCAATTTTTTCCGCCTCTACCATTTTTTTGTTCAATTGGATCATATCGTCGCTGGCTATGCCAAGATAGACGGTTTCCAGATTGCGTTCGCGAAGCTGTGCGCTCATGGCATAGGCGTTGCTGTTCCGGATCTGAGCCGGTGCTGGTTTGTACTCTGGTTCGACCAATTCGTCGCCTGTGGAGATGATGGCAATTTTGGGTTTGCGCGAAACTGTTACAGTTGTTCGCCCGGCGCTGGCTAAAGTAGGGATGTGGCGGACGGAGAGATGTGTTCCTGCGGGGACCAGGATCTCGCCGCTTCGTATCTCCTCTGCTCGCAGGCTGATGTTGCTTTTCGTCTCGTCTTTTAGGTAACGCACGGTATTTGAATCACTCACTTCGCAATCTTCTACCATGAGTATTACGTCCGCGCCCTCAGGTACAACGGCACCAGTCATGATTCTGGAGCACTCTCCAGGGGTTATTTGCTTTTGCGGAACATAGCCAGCGGCAATCGTCTCAATGAGGCGCAGCTCCTGTTTGATGTCTGCGGCGCGGCACGCAAAGCCATCGACAGCCGCTCGGTGAAAGGGGGGCATATCCATATCAGCAATTATATTTTCAGCCAATACAGAACCAATGGCATCCAGAAAGGATGCCTCATGGACTCCCAACGGCTGCACGCTGGAAAACATTAGTTGCAGAGCAGCCTCCAATGTCACTGGATTATTTGCCATATTTTTCCACCAGGTATGAATTCAAAAAAAAAAGTGTTTCGAGTATATCATGGAAAAATCTCCAAACGACTACCCATATCTGTGACTCCGCTTTTGTGATAGGGAGCTCCTGATACAATCGCATCTACTCCGGTAGCGGCAAACTGGCCGGCGTTGTCGCGATGAATTCCGCCAGTTGCCAGTAGAACAGTGCGTGCTGAACGGTGATTTCTAAATTGTACAATTTTTTCCAGTTCAGGGAAGGAAAACCTCTCAAGCTGCACGCCGTCAACCTGGCGGTCAATTAGGTCAATCGCCTCCTGGTAATTGCCGCTCTCAATGATAACCTTTTTTTCAACGCTCAATCGCTGCATTCGGGTCACTGCAGCAAGAAAGTCTTCCTTGTGGGAAAATCCTTTTTTATGATGACCAAACAAAAGAATGGATTCTGACAAACCTAATCTGTGCGGATAGGCCCCGCCGCACATAATGGATTTGATACAGATCTCCTTGGCAAAGGGAAAAGATTTTCTGGTTGTCAGCAGTTGACAGTCTGGATTTGTCGTATGGATCTGGCTGACCATGGCGGCGGTATAGGTGGCCATTCCTGAGCTATACTCAAGCAGCCCTTGAATCAGCCGCCACGCTTTATGAAGATTGGCAAAGCTGCCTTCTATACGGATAACAACCGTCTCTGCCTGCACAGGGGTGCGGGATGGAAGAAAAAATTTCGTCTGGCATTGGAGAAGTTGGGCGATCCTCGATGCCTCCTCCGTCGCGCACAGGATGGCCTCTTCACGACATACGATCTCCAGGGATCCGATTTTATCGATCTGCAGAAGTTCGTTGGTAAGGTCGATGCTTGGCAGGTCGCTTTTGATATAGTCCCAAAGTCTGGGGTCGTCAATCTGGTACATCGTTTTCCCGGCACGTCCTGAAAAATGGAAACTTCCTGAAATGCTGCAAAAAGACCGATTCGAATAAAACGGCATCTTTGTTTTACCGAATCGTTATGCTTGCAATTGCATAACGAGGCATGGTGCTGTCAATGGAAAAAAATATGAAGAGTAAAAAAGGTAGTTTTTTTTCAAAGGAGGTAAGGGGAGACCCTTAGATTGTTGGCAAAATTATACTAAAGGCATTTTGGTTTTCGGATATCGCAAGGCAATGCCAGCGATGTCGACGCACCCTTTAGCCAGTATAAAACCCGAGAACCAAAGTGTTTCGAGTATAGATGCCTCATTCGAGGCTACAGATTGCGACGCCCTTTCGCAGTGAGCAAAGCGGTGCTAATCCTGCTTCTTCTGTGACATATTGGGTGATGTTGGCAAAATCATAGGATTCATGGCTTTGCTGATGAGTATCACTGTATCCCCAGGCCTGGTATTTTGAATCTCTTCGTCTACGGCAACAACTCGTACAACGGAATTTCCTACCAGCACCGAAACAATATTGACAACATCCTCACGCTGGATGGTCAGCACCTCTCCGCTGAACCTGAATTTTCCTGAGATATTTTTTTCCAGAAAAATATCTTCCGGCGTGCCTATTTTAATGGCCTTGCCATGATCCAGAAGTAACACGCGATCCGATACTCTGAAAACTTCAGCTATGTCATGGGATACCAGAATCGTGGTAACAAGGGATTGCTGATGCAATTGCAAAACGAGATCCTGGAGTTTTTTGCGCATTTCCGTGTCCAGTGCGGATAATGGTTCGTCAAGCAGCAGCAGAGCTGGTTTACGAACCAGAGCGCGGGCCAGTGCTACGCGCTGTTTCTGACCACCTGAGATAGAGTCAGGCATCCTGTCAGCTATCGCATGCAATCCGGTAATATGGAGAAGTTCGTCAACGTAGCGATATTCTTCGGCTGAAGCGCGGCGAGGCAGGGCGTACTCAAGATTTTTTCTGATTGACATGGTGGGGAAAAGGGCGTAATCTTGAAAAACTAGCCCAACTTCTCTTTTTCCAGGTGGGAAGTTAATCTTTTTCTCGGAGTCAAACCACACTTTTTGATTCATCTCAATTTTGCCCTGATCCGGGTCAGTCAGTCCGGCTAACATGCGTAGAATTGTGCTTTTGCCGGCCCCGGATGGCCCAAATAGGGTAAAAAACTCGCCGCGCTGCAGGGATAAAGAAATTTCTAGATCCAGGGGGCCATTTTCGGTTGCTAACCGTTTTTTGATGTGGATTTTAATCAATATTTTTTCCTCTCAGAACGAATGTCTTGCTGGTGCCTAATGAAAATATCAGAAGCAGAATAATAAAGGAGGAGAAAAAGAGAATCAATGAGTAGATATGAGCTGCCTTATAATCAAGGGATTCGACAGCGTTGTAAATTGCGATTGAGGCAACCCTTGTTTCTCCGGGAATATTGCCGCCCATCATGAGCACCACTCCAAACTCTCCCATAGAGTGAGCCAATGTTAACGCCATGGCGGTAAGGATGGCATTTTGTGACATAGGGAGAATGACCCGGAAGAGAGTTTCCAGGGTACTCTTGCCCAGGGTCCAGGATGCCTCGATAACCGATTTAGGAATCGCGGAGAAACCGGACTGCATTGGCTGCACCATAAAGGGTAAATTAAACAGGACAGATCCCAGGACAATTCCCGGAAAATTAAAAACAAGGCGGATATGGAAAAATTTTTCCAGAAATGATCCTAGATAACTTTCCGGACTAAAAAGGAGCAACAGGTAGAAGCCAAGGACAACGGGTGGTAAAATCAGCGGCATGCTTACCAGGGTTTGTACGATCTGGCGGTACCTGCTGCGTGACATGGCGAGCCAATAGGCTAATGGCATTCCCAGGAGAAAGAGTATCATTGTTGTCAGCGCAGCGAGCTGGAATGTGAGGAGAACAGGTTGCAAATCCATAGGCATCATTCCTTGTCAGGCTGCATGAGAAGAAGTTCATTGGCTTTGACCAGAGCGATAACTTTTTGCCCTGGTTGCAAATCCAATTTTTTTACGGAACGCGTTGTTATTACTGAAATAATTGTATATCCATCTCCGGATATCTCCACACGACTCATGATTTTTCCTGTGTTGATGGTGGCTATTGTTCCGGCAAAACGGTTTCGCAAGGAGATGGCACTCAGGGGTTCCAGTGCAATCGAAACTTCGGTCTCTTTGAAGAGAACCTGCACTCTGGCATTGGTTCTAAGCCATGCGATATCCTCCTCTGTTTCCATGATAACAGCAGATAATAAAAGGTCACCGAACTCCAGATCTACCAGCGAGAAGGATCCGGAGCTTTCGATTTGAATGACATGAGCCAAAAGGCAGTTCATGAAAGATCTCCAAAGGTGTGGACAATGATAGGAACCGGAACTTGTTCCGGAAAGCGTTATATCCTTGACAGCATAACGCAGCATGGATTTCAAGTAAAAAAAAAAGTATTTTTATTGCTGCAAGAAAGGAAATGTTATGTTCAAAGAAAATTTTTTTATATTTTTGCTGATTGCTTTTTTGGTTGCTGGAGCGGGATGCACTCAAAAAGGTTCTAAACAAAAATTGCGAATTGCCATAGCGGCTAATGTCGAGTTTGCTTTAGAAGAGATCAGAGAAGCATTTCAAGAAGAGACTGGAATTCAGATTGAGTTTTCTCCGGGTTCTTCGGGAAAATTAACAGCCCAAATACAAAACGGCGCTCCCTTTCATCTGTTTCTATCAGCAGATATGAAATATCCTGAAGATTTGGTAAAATCAGGCCATGCTGTGGGTGATGTCAAGGTTTACGCGAATGGAACCTTGGTTGTCTGGAGTTTAAGTAATAAAATTCCAATTGACCAGTGGTATAAACATCTGGAAAGCGCTGCAATTAAAAAAATTGTCATTCCCAACCCGGATATCGCGCCTTACGGCAGGGCAGCCTTTCGCTGTTTGCATAAAAAGGGGCTTTTTCCCCAGGTGCAATCAAAGGTGATCCTGGGTACGTCCATAACCCAGGTGAATCAGTTTGTTCTCTCCGGCGGTAGCGAGATAGGTTTTACGTCAAAATCGGCGGTTCTGGCTCCTAAGGTGCAGGGAAAGGGTGTTTGGGCGGAGGTTGCCACCGATTGCTATGATTCGATCAAACAGGGTATGGTTCTATTAAAAAAGGGAATGCGAGAGCAAAAAGAAAATAGCCTAAAATTTTTTAACTATCTTAGCTCTGATCAAGCGAAAGCGATTTTGCAAAAGTATGGATACAGGATGGAATAGGTTAAAAAAGGAAAGCTATACCAGCCGGTATACACCGGCTGGTAATTAATCCAGGATTAAAAGCGGTTGAGCTTCGCAAGATTTGCATAGCGCTCGTATGTTCGGTTGGCATGCTCCTGGTGTTTTTTCGTCAGCACTTCAGCGATCTCCGGTTTGCTCTTGATGAGCATTCTGTAGCGGTTCTCAGTGTTGACATACTCTTCCATGGTTATGCTTGGCTCTTTGGAATCAAGCTGAAGTGGATTTTGTCCCTCTTTCAGCAGTTCCGGGTTGTAGCGATAGATGACAAAATGGCCTGAATCAACAGCCTGTCGCTGCGCGTCCATTCCATGAGCCATATCGATACCCCATGCGATACAGTGGCTGTAAGCGATGATCAAAGATGGGCCGTTATAAGCGGCCGCTTCCCGGAAGGCCTTTACCGTTTGCGCCTTGTTGTATCCCATGGAAACCTGGGCAACGTATACATTACCATAGGACATAGCCATCATTCCAAGATCTTTTTTGGCATGAGGGCGTCCATTGGCCGCAAACTGTGCCACCGCTCCGGTAGGTGTTGATTTCGACATTTGTCCTCCGGTGTTGGAATAGACCTCTGTATCCAAAACCAGCAGATTGACATTACGGCCGCTGGCAATAACATGGTCAAGTCCACCGTAACCAATATCATAGGCCCAGCCATCCCCTCCGACAATCCAGACGCTTCGGTCAATCAGGTAATCGGCTACTGATCCCAGGTGTTTGGAGATCGCATCGGATTTACCAGAGAGCATCTCTTTCAGTTTTGAAACCCTGTTGCGCTGGGCTTCAATGGTTTCGATGGAAGACTGGTCCGCATCCTTTAACTCCAGCAGCAGGGCTTTCAAATCGCCGGATGCACCTTGGCGCAGCATGGACTCAATTAGCTCCAGAGCGAATTCACGGTTTTTATCTGCGTTCAGGCGCATACCCAGACCAAACTCGGCATTATCCTCGAACAGAGAGTTTGACCATGCGGGGCCGCGTCCGTCTGCCCGGGTGGTGTAGGGCGTGGTTGGCAGGTTCGCTCCGTAGATGGAGGAACAGCCTGTCGCGTTGGCAATGATAGCGCGATCGCCATAGAGCTGCGTCAGCAGTTTGATGTACGGGGTTTCGCCGCAGCCAACACAGGCTCCGGAAAATTCAAAGAGCGGCTGCAGGAACTGAGAACCTTTCAGGGTACTTGGGTTGAAAAGAGAGGTGTCAGTATTCGGGATTTTATCCAGGAAGAAGGAGAAGTTCTCTCTCTCTTTTTCCAGAAGTGGCATCATCGGTGCCATATTCAGAGCTTTTTTACCGGTTTTTTCTCCCTTGTCATTTTTCTCAAAAGCAGGGCACTCATTCGCGCAGATCTGGCATCCTGTGCAGTCTTCTGGTGCCACCTGGATGGTAAATGCCAACTCTTTGAATACCTTTCCCCGTCCTTCAGCGTGCTTAAAGGTTTCTGGAGCGCCTTGCAGCAGCTTTGGATCATAGGCTTTCATGCGGATGGCAGCGTGAGGACAAACCATGACGCATTCGCCGCACTGGGTACAGAGATCAGGCTCCCATGTAGGTATTTCAACGGCAATTCCCCGCTTCTCATACTGGGTGGTTCCTGTGATATAGGTACCATCAGCTGGCATTGCGGATACAGGTAATTTGTCCCCATGGCCGGAGATCATCATCGATGTAACTTTTTTTACAAATTCAGGCGCGTGCGCAGGAACAACCGGCGGTTTGCTGAGTTTGGATGTTGCTGAGGCAGGCACCTTGAACTCATGGAGGTTAGCTAGGGTTTTATCCACAGCCTCAATGTTCATGGCGACCACTTTATCGCCCTTGGAGCCGTAGGTCTTCTTGATCGCGTTCTTGATCTGGGCAATGGATTCATCCTTTGGCAGGATATCGGCCAGCGCAAAAAAGGCGGTCTGCATGATCATGTTGATGCGCGCGCCAAGTCCAAGCTCCTGGCCAAGGTCACGTGCATTGATATAAAACATTTTCAGCTTTTTATCAATGATCTGCTGCTGCACCTCTTTGGGGATATGATCCCAGGTCTCCTGGCCATCCTTGTAGGGTGATTCCAACAGAAAGGTTGCTCCCTGTTTGGCAAAGGGGATGATGTCATAGGTGTTGAGAAAAACAAAATTGTGGCACGCCAGAAAGTGCGCCTCTTTGATGAGATAGGTTGATTTGATCGGTTTAGGAGAGAAACGCAGGTGCGAAGTGGTAATGGAACCAGCCTTTTTGGAGTCATAGACAAAGTAGGCCTGGGCAAAATTGTCGGTGTTCTCTCCGATGATCTTAATGGAGTTTTTGTTCGCACCGACGGTTCCGTCAGAACCAAGTCCGAAGAACATAGCGGTTTTTACCTCAGGCTCTTCAGAAGAGAAATTGTCATCCCATGGCAGAGAGCTGTTGGTCACATCTTCAACAATACCCACAGTAAAATGGTTTTTCGCTTTGGCTGCTTTGAGGTTATCGAAAACAGATTTGGCCATTCCCGCATTGAACTCTTTAGAGCCCAATCCATAACGTCCACCAACCACAAGGGGTTTCGCGCTGCCTTTGTATTTTTTATTTTCCATGGCCTCGTCGATAGCCGCGATCACCTCCAGGTAGAGCGGTTCACCTGAAGAGCCTGGCTCTTTGGTACGGTCAAGCACAGCGATTCGTTTCACGGAAGCGGGCAGTGCAGCGACAAAGTGCTCAATGGAGAAGGGACGGTAGAGACGGACTTTTAATAATCCGACCTTTTCTCCTTTTTTCTGGAGAAAAAGGGTTACCTCTTCCATCGCTTCCGAACCAGAACCCATCATGATGACGACATGCTCGGCATTGGCATCACCCACATATTCAAATAGTTTGTAATTTCTTCCTGTTACCTTGGAAAACCGATCCATCACATTCTGAACGATCGAGGGGGTTTTATCATAGAATGGATTTACGGTCTCTCTGCCCTGGAAATAGACATCAGGGTTTTGAGCTGTTCCCCTGAGCGATGGTCTTTCTGGATTTAAGCCGCGCTGGCGGTGTGCAATGACGCTATCCGCATCGATCATGGCCAGCATATCATCTTTGGTCAGCTCTTCCACTTTTTGAACCTCATGGGAGGTGCGGAAGCCGTCAAAAAAATGGAGAAAGGGCACGCGGGACTCTAAGGTGGCAGCCTGAGCGATCAAAGCGAAGTCCATAACCTCCTGGACGTTATTCGAAGCGAGCAGGGCAAAGCCTGTCTGGCGTGTAGCCATAACATCGGAATGGTCGCCAAAGATGCTCAGCGCCTGTGCCGCAATCGCGCGAGCGCTGACATGAAAAACCGTAGAGGTCAGCTCACCGGCAATCTTGTACATATTTGGGATCATCAATAGAAGTCCCTGAGAAGCAGTAAAGGTTGTGGTTAAGGATCCTGCGGTTAAGGCTCCATGTACCGCTCCTGAGGCGCCCCCTTCGGACTGCATCTCGATAACATGAGGAACAGTTCCAAAGATATTGGTCTCGCCGTCTGCGGATTTGGCATCAGATAGCTCCCCCATAACGGAAGATGGGGTAATCGGGTAAATAGCAATCACTTCATTTGTGGCATGAGCAACATGAGCCGCTGCTGTGTTGCCGTCAATGGTAACCTTTTTTCTGGTCATAAGAACTCCTAAAGTATTGTTTTCGTTGGTTATACAATCAGAGCCGGATCTTTCCGCAGGAATGCTTTGGTCTCCGGTACAGCTCTAAACAAAAAACTGCTCAGAATCAATTGTGGGTATTTTCAGGTTAGAAAAATTCGGTAAGCGTCTTTTGGCAATGATTTTTTTTCTGGAATGGCAAAATCAAACCTGGATCCCCCTTTTGCGGTCGAGCTTCTCTCCTCGCAGGGGTATGCTTAGGTACATTTTGGAGAGAGTCTCTATTTGCCCGGGTGAAAGGGGGCAGGCTTCCTTTCACCCGGGCGACGGTTTAGATAAAATTTTTCCAGGGGAAAAAGGATACTGTTTCGCCCTGGTGAATCGTATCGCGATCCGAATCAAAAATAAAATAGCCGTGGCTGGGCAGCATACTGATAAAATCACCGCTATCGTTATAGCGAACCGGCATAATGACGGTTTTGTCATCCGATTCTGCGATGCTGGCCAAAACAAGCTCAGTGCGCCCATGCTCTTTGGAGATTTCAGTCCCAACAGGCAGCTTGATCGGTGACGTGGAGCCAAGACCCATGTATTTCCTGATATAGCTTTCGATATATACCTTAAAGGTGAGGTGACAGGAGATGGGATTGCCAGGCAGTCCGAATACAGCGGTTTTCCCTTTTTTGCCGAACCAGGTAGGTTTACCCGGCTTTAGTTGAACCCCATGAAAGAGTTTTTGCACCCCAAGGCTTTCCAGGATCTCGGCGCTGTGATCCGCCTCTCCCTTGGCGAATCCGCCTACCACAATCATGATATCCGCGTTGGCTCCCTTGGACATCGCCTTTTGCAGTTCTTCACGGCTATCGCGAACAATGCTCAGGAAAATCGGGTCAATTTTGTAATCATTGAGCATGGCTCGGATGCCAAAGGAGTTGGAGTTGCGGATCTGGTAGGGGCGGGGAACTTGTTCAATTGGGACAATCTCATTGCCTGTGGAAAGGATAGAAACTGTTGGCTTAGGATAGACCTGAACCGGCGTATGACCCAGGGAAGCGGCGACATTCATAGCTGCGCTGCTCAGCACAGTGCCCTTGGGAATGATCTTCTGCCAGTCCTTGGCATCCTCTCCTTTGCGTGAGATATTTTGCCATAAATCCACCTTTTCGACGCGAAACCGGACGCTCTCATCCTCGGCCAGCGCATCTTCAAAACGGATGACAGCGTTATAACCATCCGGAACGGCTGCTCCTGTCATTACCTTGACCGCTGTGTTCGGGCGGCACTCCAGTTCGATGTCGTCGCCAGCCAGCTGCGTGCCAAGAATAGGTAACACCGCATTGCTTCCATGAAAATCCTCTCTGCGTATGGCAAATCCATCCATCGCAGCTCTGTTATAAGGGGGGTAGGGACGATCCGCCACCACATCCTCCGCCAGGCATTCGTCCATAGCTTCGTGAAGATTTTTATAGACCACGGGGGCTTCTGATACATTTTGAAGAATGATATCCAGTGATTGTTGAAAAGATATATGCTGCGTTTCTTTTTTCATGCTGCGTACCTGCGGTTCATCAAGAATCTGTATCAGGAACATGCCGTCCATAGGAAGCCATGGAAGGAGTTGACAACTCTGAACTTTATGGTTGTAAAGCTGGAAAGTCAACTGAATAACAATTTGAAAGAGTAAAAAAAAATGGATTTTCCAGGAACATTGCTCCAGGGTCGTCTGTTGCGTCGCTACAAGAGATTCTTAGCAGATATCGAGCTGGATGATGGCAAGAGAATTACGGCACATTGTCCCAATACGGGAACAATGCTCTCCTGTCTCGGTGAAGGATGGCTGGTCCTGGTGAGCGAAAGCAATAATCTAAAACGTAAATATCCCTTTACATGGGAGATGGTGCATAACGGTCACACCTGGATTTTAGTGAATACCCTGCGAGCCAATGCCATTGTGAAAGAGGCGCTGGAGCGGAGTCTCATTCCTGAGCTTGCCGGGAGGTGGCAGATCGAGAGTGAGATTAGAATTGGCAGCGCGCATCGGATGGATTTTCTATTGATCCCCCTGGACACAGATAGGAAACCAAGGGATCTAAGGCAAAGTCCACCCAAAGGATCGATATATGTAGAAGTTAAGAGTGTAACCCTCCTTGGCGCCAACGGAGTTGCCCGATTTCCCGATGCGCGCAGCCGGCGCGGCCTTAGGCAGCTACAGGAGGCTATGGCGCTGTTGCAAATGGGCTATCAGGTTGTGCTGCTCTATCTGGTAGGCAGAGAGGACGCTGATCGTTTTTCTCTGGCTGCGGATATTGATCCTGACTATAGCCAGGCTGCTTCTGCGGCTCTTGCTGCGGGCGCCAAAATGGTTGTGTACCGCTGTCACCTCACGCCGCAGCAGGTAGGCATCGATTGTCCTCTTCCTTATGAGTCCCTTTCCTGCAAGATTTCGTCCGCTGTCATTGCCGAAACTCCTTGACTTTTGCGGAGAGGAGGAGGTCATTCGTCTATTTCGTCAATCCATACCCAGGGTAAGGGAGCTTTTGCGTCGATGGATGCCATGATTCAGGTTGAACACCTTTTTAAAACCTATAAAAAAAGCGTTGCTGTATCAGACCTGAGTTTTTCTGTTCAGGCAGGTGTATGTTTCGGTTTTCTCGGGCCGAATGGTGCTGGCAAAACAACCACCATGAAGATCCTATACAATAAAGCCAGGCGAGATCGACATGCCCTGTCCAGGGTTCTGGTTATGGGGCTTGATCCGGAAGCGAGTGAGTTGGCGATTAAGAGCAGGCTGGGTGTGGTAGCCCAGGAGAACAACCTCGACAGCGAGCTCAATGTCCGGGAAAATCTGATGATCTATGCAAGGCTTCACAACATGAAGCGCAGCCGGGCAGAGGAGCGCGTTGCAGAACTGCTTGCTTTTATGGAATTAACAGAGAAGGCGGCTGCCCGCACCGATTCCCTCTCGGGTGGAATGAAGCGGCGTCTGGTGATTGCCCGTGCCTTGATGAATAAACCAGATCTATTGATTCTCGATGAGCCCTCCACTGGGTTGGATCCGCAGGTGCGCCATCTCATCTGGGAAAAACTGCGGCAGCTCAAAGAGCAAGGCGTAACCATTTTGCTGACCACCCATTATATGGAAGAGGCTTTTGCGCTATGTGATGAGATTTTAATTATGGATAAAGGGAAAAATATGCTGATTGGCAATCCTTCTGCTCTGCTTCATCAACATCTTGAACCTTATGTTCTGGAAATGGCTGACGTGGAAACGATGTCCATGCCCGAGCTTCTGCCTGTCGGCGTGCGTAAAGAGTCTCACGGAGGAAAAAATTTTTATTATAGTTTCAAAATTTGAAACCCTGCGCGACATCGTTGGTGCCGAAAACAGCAAATCGCATCTATCTCTGCTGCGTCCGGTCAATCTGGAGGATCTTTTTTTTAAGGTTACAGGGCGGGGCATGAATGAATCGCAATAACCAATCAACTCCTGTGGTACCGCCTTTATGGCGCCGACTTTTTAGCGTATGGTATCGTCATAAGAAGATCTATTTTAAGAATATCTGGAGCAATGGCCTGCCCCCATTTCTGGAGCCGTTGATTTTTTTAGTGGGGATTGGTATTGGTCTGGGCCATTATATTCATGATATGGGAGGAACGAGCTATCTCGAATTTCTAGCGACCGGTTTGCTTGTGACATCCTCTATGTACACCGCTGCCTTTGAATGTACCTTCGGAACATTTATCCGTATGGAGTTTGAAAAGGTCTATGATGGTATGCTTGCCACGCCTGTGACAGTTGAAAATGTGATATTTGCGGAAATCCTTTGGGCTGGTAGTAAAGGTTTTTTCTTCTCATCGGCTGTTTTGGTGGTCGTAGTGGCCTCTGGCATTTTAACGACTCCGGGTATCGTACTGATTCCTTTTGTAGGGTTGGCTACAGGTTTGATGTTTGGTGCTCTTGGCATACTGGTTACTTCGTTTATACGAAATATTAACCATTTTAATTTTTTCTTCACCGGATTCCTCTCACCCATGTTTTTCTTTTCTGGTGTGGTTTTTCCTGTGGAGAAGCTGCCTGACATAGTTCGTCCATTCGCAGAGATCTTTCCGTTAACGCATGCGGTTCGCTTAACAAGATTTCTGGCTTTTCCCCAGATGGAAATTTGCCTGGTTTGTGAGTTGGCCTACATGGTCGGTTTTACGCTTATCATCTCCTGGCTTGGAATCTTATTTCTTAAACGAAGGCTGGTTGATTGATCTGTTGCAGTTTTTGTTGAATAAGGCCTTGCATTTAAGCTTTTATGACCCAATGGTTCTTTTATGGTTTCATTGCTGAAAAAATTTTTATGGAGAGTACCAAACTATGGCTGTCATGAATAAGATTTTGATGATTGGCGCAGGCGCTATCGGCGGTATCACTGCGGCATATATCAAAAAAGCCGGCTATGATATCACGATCATTACGAAATATCGTGAAGTAGCACAATCAATAGCAAGCGAAGGTATACATATCCGCGGTATTCGCGGATCGATCCAAGTTGTAATGCCTGCTTATGCGAGCTTTGCAGATATGACAATGCAAAAATTTGACTTGGTTTTTCATTCCACCAAGGTAACAGATCTGGCTGCTGCTTTGGAAGGGATTGAACCCTTTTTGCATGAATGCACCCTAGTCGTCTCCATGCAAAATGGTCTATCGGAATACAGCCTCGATCGTATCCTGAGTGGATCCAGGGTCGTTGGCTGTGTTGTAGGCTGGGGCGCCACGCTCTTGTCTCCTGGCGATCTGGAAATGACCTCTGAAGGCGAGTTCGTTATTGGAAATATTTTAATAAACAAGGACGAGCCTATGAGTGCTTTCATTGACGAAAGTTTACCGGAGATTCGCGATATCCTCAACTGTGTTGTACCTACTAGTATATCGAAAAATATTCTGGGTGAGCTTTATGCGAAGCTGATTATCAACTCCTGCATCACTTCTCTCGGGGCCTTATCAGGTCTCACACTGGGGACAATGCTGAGCAGGCGGAAGTTTCGAAATATATTTATGGAAATTATGCGCGAGGCAATACCGGTCGCTCAGAAAATGAATATCTCCGTGGCGGTTTACGCGGGGAAAATCAACTTTTACCAATGGGCTAGCCGAACTTCGCTGCTGGGTCAATGGATGAATCATCTCTCCATCTATATCATCGGGTTAAAATATCGAAGACTCAGATCCTCCATGCTGCAATCGTTGGAGCGGGGGAAGTTGACCGAGATTGACGCGCTCAACGGTTTTCTTGTGTCCGAAGGCCGTAAGGTTGGGTTAGCTGTTCCTGTGAACGAAGCGATTGTGCGTATGATCCATGAGATTGAAAAGGGTCAACGCCAACCAGGCCTGAAAAATTTTGATGAGCCGCCTTTTGGGGGATAAAAAAACCGGCCATGCGGCCGGCTTTTTTATTGCCTTTTCTGGATTCGATCAGTTGCTGGCGTAGGCCATTGCGATCTGTCCTGTCCTTACGATTTCATTGATACCATAAGGTTTAAGCAGGTTGATGATAGCTTTGATTTGGCGGGCATTGCCGCTCACCTCCATCATCAGTTTGTTTTCTGTTATATCAACAATTTTCCCGCTGAACGTTTCCACGATACTGATTACCTCGTGACGCTTTTCCGAGGGAACCTGAACATTGATCAATGCGAGCTCTCTGGTAATCGCCTCGTTGTAGGCCAGATCTTTGACCTCGATGACATCAATCAGCTTTGACAACTGGTAAATAATTTGAGCCAGCTTTTCGTCGCGTTCCCGTACAACGATGGTTATCGTGCTGACTTCAGGATTTTCTGTGACACCGACAGCTATGCTGTCGATGTTAAACCCCCGGCGTGTAAACAGACCTGAAACATGGGACATCACACCGGCGTTATTTCTGACCTTGATCGATATTGTGTGCTTCATCTATAGACTCCTTATCTGGCGACCGTGGCCTTCTTGTTTTCAAACACTGGATAATCAATCATATCCCGATACGATGCGCCGGATGGGATAAAGGGGAAAACCTTTTCCGCCTGGGGAATCGCTGCAACCAAAAGAGCGGATTTATCTGATTTGAGCAGAAAATCCAGACCCTTATCTACCTCCTGCTTTGATTCGATGCGCATAGCATCGATGCCATAAGCGCGGGCTATCTCTACAAAATTTGGCTTAAAGCTGAAATCTACCTGAGAAAACCTCTGGTCATAGAACATATCCTGCCACTGCCGTACCATTCCCAATGTCGAATTTTCCAGCAGCATTATTTTGATCGGTATATTGTACATCTGGATGGTAGCTAGCTCCTGGATATTCATCTGAAAGCTGCCATCGCCAGTTACCAGAATTACCAGGTCATTTGGCCTAGCGACCTTGGCGCCGATTGCGGCAGGAAAACCAAAACCCATGGTGCCAAGTCCGCCAGATGAGATCCAGGAACGCGGGTTTTTGAAAGGGTAGAACTGGGCTGTCCACATCTGGTGCTGCCCGACATCACTGGCAATGATGGCATCTCCCTGTGTTTTATGCCAGAGGCGCTGGATCATATATTGCGGTTTGATTTCGGCAGAGTCCATATCGTAGCGGAGAGGATATTTTTCTTTCCAGGAGAGAATCTGCGCTTTCCACTCCTTGCGGTCATTCTGCTCTACCATGGGCAGAAACATCTGCAACGCTTCGCGAAGATCGCCCAGGATGGTAAAGTCCATCTTCATGACCTTGTTTAACTCTGCCTGATCGATATCAAAGTGAGCCTTTTTTGCCCGGGGGGCAAATTCACTGACCTTTCCGGTTACCCTGTCATCATAGCGGGCGCCCAAACTGATGATCAGATCGGTTTCCATGACCGCTGTATTGGCGTAACGGGTTCCATGCATCCCGAGCATACCAAGGCTCAGCTCATGGGTTCCTGGAAAGGCGCCTAAGCCATTGAGTGTCATGGTTACAGGAATGTTGTTCTTTTCTGCCAGCTCTCGAATCTCTGCTACCGCGTTCGAGGATAAGGCTCCACCCCCGACATAGAGTAACGGTCTCTGGGAGTGGTTGAGTGCCGACGCCAGTCTCTCCAAATCACCGGTAACGGTATCTTTTTCCAGATGGCGGCGGGGAACTGTAATCGGTATGGTATCAAAGTTATAATCAGGGATCAAGGCTGTCTGCATATCCTTGGGCAGATCCACTAGAACCGGTCCGGGGCGTTTGGCTGTCGCCAGTAGAATTGCCTCCTGGATATAGGTTGGCAGCATCTTGGGATCTTTTACCATAGCACTGTATTTCGTAAGGGGAATGCTGATTCCATACATATCCGCTTCCTGAAAAGCGTCGGTTCCAATTACGGTTGTGGAGACCTGTCCGGTAAAGGCGATCACAGGGACAGAGTCCATTTTGGCATCCATTAATCCTGTCGTGATATTGGTTGCCCCTGGTCCTGATGTCGCGAACACAACTCCCGGTCCGCCGCTGGCCTTGGCATAGCCGGCAGCCATGTGTGTACCGCCCTGTTCGTGCCTGGGGAGAAAATGCATAATTTCAGACTCGTACAGTACATCGTAAATGGGAAGGACAGCGCCTCCTGGATAACCGAAGATATGCTTGATACCGTTGCGTTTCAGAATATCAATAAAGACTTCTGCGCCGATCAATGGTGTTTTTTTTGTATTGCTCATAGTGCGCTCCTTATACTCAGAATAATAATATACCAAAGAAAAAATCAATAGCCTAAAAATTTAATTTCTTTCCCCTTATTTTGTATGGTTTTTACGGCATTTTTAAAATCATCAGTGCGAAAGGTCAGGCTTTGCGCCATCGCCTCATAGGCAAGCGCCTCTTCCATACTGCCGGGTTTGTCCTGATTACCGGAAAATAATTTCTTCAGAAGACGATTCACTACAGGCGCGGTCTCAGCTATCTCTCTGGCTACCTCCATGGCTCGGTCAAGAACCGTGTCATCAGGAACCATTTCCAGGGCAAAGCCCATGCGCATAGCCGCTGGCGCGTCGATCACCTTTCCGCTCAACAGCAGGTAGAGCGCGTTCTGCGCGCCCAGTCTGGATGCGGCTAAAAAGGTAGCGCCCATTCCCGGAAAGACGCCTATCCGGCTGAAGTTAAAACCAATCTTTGCATTTTCAGCCATGATTCTAATATCGGTCAGCAGTGCCAGAACTGCGCCTGCGCCTATCGCAGGTCCGTTGATGGCAGCGATGGTAGGAATCTCCAGTTCTCCCAATATAAGGAAAGAACGATACAGGTAGTCCAGTAGATCCAGGGTCTCCTGTTCGCCGCTATCCAGGCAGCGGGTTAACAGATCGATATGGGTACCAGAGCTAAAGGTTTTTCCTGTACCAGTAAGAACCAGAACGCGGACACTGCGTTCGCGCCGCAATTTTTTGATAAGTCTGCGAAATTGGTCAGCCATCTCAAGGGTCATGGCATGAAAGGCGTCCGGGCAGTTAAGGCCCATCAATCCAATTTTTTCGTTGGGCGTGGGCTCGTAAATTTCCAAGGTGACGAACTGCTTTTGCATACTTATAAAATCCTTTATTGCCTTTATTTCTTGGTCGATTGAAGAAAAGAGATAATTTTATACTAAAGGCATTTTGGTTTTCGGATATCGCAAGGCAATGCCAGCGATGTCGACGCACCCTTTAGCCAGTATTTACTGTTTGCAATGGACTTTGTGCCAAAAGGACGCGGTTATGGCATTGCCCAACCGGTCAAATTTTGTGCGGAGTTCATCGAAGCATCGATGCTTATTGGTATAAAACCCGAGAACCAAAGTGTTTCGAGTATATCATAAACTTCTGAAAGGAGACCCTGCTAAGGCAAGCCATATTTTTTTTGGTGAAAAATTCTCAAGCGATATTGGTTCACAGGTTTTTTTTCAGCACAAAAGGAGCCTTATGAAATAATAACTTGCAAACATATGATCGTTCCTGGCAGGGTGAAGTAGCTATCGGTTTGGGTGCGCATCCAATGAGGGGCTAAAAACAGGAGATGGAAACTATGAAAGTGGTGGTGCTTGGGGCTTCGGATCAGAGCGATCGGTTTTCGTATATGGCGATTCGCTTGTTACAAAAATATGACCATGAGGTTTTGCCGGTTCATCCTCAACTGCAGGAGATACTTGGTTTGCCTGTATTTTCCGCGCTGGAGAAGATACAGGAAAGATATCACACCCTGACGGTCTATCTAAACCCGCGCAATCAGGAGAGAATCCACGATCAGATTTTAGCAACTTTAGCGCAGCGTATTATATTCAACCCAGGATCCGAGAACCCAGACTGGAGCAGGAGCTGCTCCAGTCTGGGAAGAGTGTGCTCAATGCCTGTACCCTGGTGATGTTGCATAACGGCGTTTTTTAATTTTTTTCCTGGTTTATGGTTCTATTTACGATTCTCAGTAGCGCGCTTCTTGGTTTTTCTGCGCTCTACGCACCGCAGCCGTTGTATCCGGTTTTCCAAATAAGTTTTAACGTCACACCAACGCAGGTGGCAACCCTGACAACCCTAACCCTGCTTCCGATGAGCGTAGCACCGTTTTTTTACGGGTTCTTGCTAGAGGTTTTCAGTCCGCAGCGTCTGCTATTGCTCTCTCTCATCCTTCTGGCTTTTCTCCAGTTTAGCTTTATTGCGTTTTCTCCTTTTTGGGCGCTGCAGATGATTCGACTGCTCTCCGGTCTGGTATTGCCAGCTCTTTTTACCTCATTGATGACCTATGTGGCGCGTTTGTCCGATCCGGATCGCCGGCGCAGATGGATGGCATACTACATTGCCGCAACCATATTGGGGGGAATGTCGGGTCGGCTGGTGAGCGGCGCCATCTCCCACTATTTCCATTGGCAGGTAAGTTTTCTCATTTTGGGATGCAGTATGTTGTTCATTCTCTATCCGGTTTGGCGCCTGCCAGAGGAGAAAGGGGAGTCGAATCGCGCAATAACCTGGTCCTCTGCCTTGCGGATTCTGGCAAACCGGGAGGTCGTTTTCTATTATATTGCAGTATCGTTCTCGTTTCTGGTTTTCGTGGCCATTCTTAATTTTTTGCCTTTTCGTATCCGGGAACTCAATCCGGCGGCCAGTGAATTTTATATTGGCCTCAATTATATTGGTTATACCATCGGAATTGTCGTGGCGGTGAACAACCAGCGGCTGCAGCGGTGGTTTCTGCATCCTGCACAGGGGAGCAGTTATGCGGTTTTTTTTATGATCCTAGTGCTGGTGCTGCTTTATCTGCCAATGCTCTGGACTCTTTTTTTGGTGATGTTTGTCCTTGCAGCTCTATTTTTCTTTATTCATGCCACAGCTTCTACCTGTGTGAATAAACTGGAATCAGGGAATCATGGATTGGTTAACGGTTTGTATGTCTCTTTCTATTATCTGGGCGGAAGTGTAGGTTCATTGGCGCCAGGACCAATCTACGCTCAGTGGGGTTGGAGTTGGGTGATTGCTGCGCTTCAGCTGCTTCTGTTGCTGGTATGGATTTATAGCCTGGTTTACCTGAAATCAAGAAAACTGCGAACGCAAAATTAAGAAAAACAAGACTGTCGCCATAGTGGACAGCGACAGTCTATACTAAAGGCATTTTGGTTTTCGGATAGCGCAAGGAAATGTCAGAGATGTCGACACACCCTTTAGCCAGTATTAAACCCGAGAACCAAAGTGTTTAGAGTATATCAATCGAAGCAATAATTAGATGAGACCCATGGCCACCATTGCGTTGGCAACTTTAATGAATCCAGCAATGTTTGCACCGACAACGTAATTTCTGGGTGAACCAAACTCTTCCGCTGTCTCGTAGGTCACTTCATGAATATTTTTCATGATATCCTGTAGACGCTCACGGGTATACGCAAAGGTCCAGGAGTCGCGACTGGCGTTTTGCTGCATCTCCAAAGCTGAAGTGGCAACACCACCGGCGTTAGTCGCTTTACCTGGTCCAAAGGAGACGCCAGCCTCCAGGAATTTTTTCACGCCCTCCGGTGTGGTGGGCATATTGGCGCCTTCGCCAACTGCGATACATCCATTTTTGATCAGGTTTTGAGCGTCTTTGCCTGTCAGCTCATTCTGGGTCGCGCTGGGCATGGCAACCTGGCATGGAATATCCCAAATACTCTTACCAGTGATAAACCTGGCGTGATTGCGGTATTGGGTGTAGTCTGAGATGCGACGGCGCTCCACCTCTTTCAATTGTTTGACCAGCTCAAGATCGATACCTTTTTCATCATAGACATATCCGCTGGAATCGGAGCAGGCAACAACCTTGCCGCCAAGCTCATTGATCATCTCAATGGTGTAGATCGCTACATTTCCAGAGCCTGAGACAACACAGATTTTTTCGGCGAAGCTCTCATTGCGGACCTTGAGCATCTCATCCACAAAGAAAACTGCTCCGTAACCGGTGGCTTCGGTACGTACCATGGAACCGCCATAGTTTAAACCTTTTCCTGTGATAACGCCAGATTCGTAGCGGTTGGTGATGCGTTTGTATTGGCCGAACAGGTAGCCAATCTCTCTGGAGCCCACGCCGATATCACCAGCAGGCACATCGGTGTACTCCCCGAGGTGGCGGTAGAGCTCTGTCATGAAGCTCTGGCAGAAACGCATGATTTCATTATCAGATTTGCCTTTCGGATCAAAGTCAGATCCACCTTTTCCGCCGCCAATAGGCAGACCGGTCAACGCATTCTTGAAGATCTGCTCAAATCCGAGGAATTTGATAATTCCAAGATAAACAGATTCATGAAATCGTAGCCCACCCTTGTAGGGACCCAGAGCGCTATTGAATTCAACTCGGAAACCGCGGTTGATCTGGACATTCCCTTTGTCATCCTGCCAGGGGACCCGAAAGATAATCTGTCTTTCTGGTTCACAGATTCGTTCGATGATTTTATGCTGCCCGAATTCTGGGTATTTGACAATAACGGGCCCCAGGCTTTCGAGTACTTCACGAACGGCCTGGTGAAATTCCACTTCACCGGGATTACGGCTTAACACTTCCTGGAATATAGGTTCCAGTTTTTCGTCCATTTTCGTAGTCATGGATCCTCCATTTTTTTGTTTTTGCAAGGTAGGTTTTTTTTTATTTCCGGCGTATTTGCGAGTAGGCCACCTAAAAAGCAATTGATATTCTCACGAAAAATGAACTATTCCTGAAAGGATTTGAGAATATATATTGCGCGGGCAGAATCCAAGTGTGTTCATGGCATTTATGAAGAAAACCTTTTTTGAGAAAATAATTTCCAGCTTTTCTGAGGATTCCATCTCCTTTGCGGATAAGGGTAAAATATTCTTTATATATTTCTTAACAGCTATAATTACCTTCGCCTTGCCACCTTTGATGATAGAGGTCGCGATTCATAAGGACTATACTCCCATCCTCATATTGAGCATTGTGTTGGTGAGTTATTGGTCAGCCAGTTTTTTTATCCATTTTGGCAGAAAAATACGGATTGCTACAGTCGCTGCCGCAACCGGCACCTTTATAGGTATCACTTATGCCGTTGTCACCGGCGGCCATGAAAATTATGGATATCTTTTTATCTACATCGTTCCCTATGTCAGCAACTACCTGCTTGGATATCGCCGCGGCCTCTACGCGAACGGAGCCTTTTTTATCTTTTTCTTGATTGTATTGTTCGTTCCGGATATCCCTTTTCGCAGCTACCCCGTGAATATGGATTACGCAATGCGCCTGGCCATATCCTATGGTATCTTAAATGCTATCGCTTTTTCAGTAATCACAATCCAGCATATTGTTACGACCAAGGTAGAGTACCTTGCCTTCTACGATCAATTGACCAACCTCCCGAACCGGTACCAATTGGAGGAGGATCTGGGAAAAGCGATTCAGTATGCCCTTGAGAATAAGCAGCCTTTGCGCGCTATTCTGGTGAATATCGACCGGTTCAAAAAGATCAATGATACCTATGGCGCCCATATCGGCGATCTCATTCTACTAACGCTTTCCGAGCGTTTGCAAGAGCAGATTAAAGATTTCAAGCCGATTGGAGGAGTAGGGCGATTTGCCAGTGCTGATTTTCTCTGTTATGTGGTTTCCGACAATCCGGTGGAGAGCTGCGTGCGCACGTTACAGGCTGCGATCAGTCGTCCTGTCACTGTCAGCCATCAGTTGATTCAGTTTTCTGTGTCGATGGGGGTTGCTGAATTAAACCCTGAAAATGCTGACAGAATGGATCTGCTGCGCAATCTTGATCTTGCTCTAAGCCAAGCAAAATCCTATGGCCCTGGCTCCATTCTGCACTACCGCGATCTGGAGCATCAGGATTTCCGTGAGCGATTTCGCATGGGTGAGTATTTGAAGGATGCTTTAAAAAATGGAGAGATCCACCTAGAGTACCAACCCCAAATTGATATTGATAATAGAAAAATTTTTGGATTGGAGGTGTTGCTGCGTTGGGATAGCCCCGAATTTGGTCTTGTGGGTCCCAAGACGTTTATTCCTCTGGCTGAGGAGGAGGGGTTGATCGCGAAAATCAGCGAGTGGATTATCCGAACCTCCTGGGAAGAACTGAAACTTATTGAGGTAGAGAATGGCCTTGATCTCATTCTTAGTATCAATCTTTCCCCTATCCATATTCAAAATCCAAATTTTCTGCAAAGCCTTGAGCATTGTATGCGCACACACCAGATTGATCCCCGTAAGGTGGAGTTTGAGATCACAGAGGGGGTGCTGTTGGGTGACGATGAACGTATCCGAGAGGTAATCAAAAAGATCAAGCAGTTTGGTTTCACCCTCTCTCTGGATGATTTTGGAACTGGCTATTCCAGTCTGAGTTATCTAAAAAAATTCTGCGTAGACAAGTTAAAAATTGACCAAAGTTTTGTGCACAGTATAAAGAGTGATGCTACCCATTTTGAAATCGTCAAGGCTATCGTCGCCATGGCGCGATCTTTGAATCTGGGGGTAATTGCGGAAGGGGTTGAGTTCCAGGAGCAGTTGACCATGATCCATGATATAGGTTGTCCTCTATTTCAGGGCTATTACTTTTCCAGGCCGTTGCGGCGAGAGAATTTAGCCAGGCAGATCGCTCACATCAAATCTGAGATTCTCAAGGTTTAGCTCGCCTGGAAGATTTGGCCGGTTTTCCTCGATGCCATAGCCCTTCATACAGTTTCTCGCCTTTGGCGTTATAATAGATACCTTTGCCATCTGGTAGCTGATCCAGGAGCTCTCCCATATAGCGGGCACCGTTGGAGTAGGTAAAGATGCCGATTCCCTGCATCCGACCCCGGATCCAACTGCCTTTGTAGGATTGCCCTTCCGGCCATCTCATCATTCCGTGACCGTGTTGCAGGTGATTCGCCCAGTGCCCCTCATAGATACGCTTATCACTCCAGGTGTAGATGCCAAACCCATGAAATCGTCCGGCTTGCCACTCTCCCTGGTATCGGTCGCCATCCTGCCACAAGAAGGTGCCATTCCCATTTGTGCAGTTTCCCGAGATGCACCTTCCTTCGTCCTGTCGCTGTTTTTGCGAAAAAAGCGGGGCGATACTCAAGAAACCCAGGAGGAAGATCATAAAGAGGAAGAAAATGGAGTTGGTTGCCCTATTTTTTCTCATTTTTTTTGCTCCAGGTAGCCCAGGATCTCCTGGTAGGATTGGGTTAAGCGGGCACTGAGCTTTGCTGCAGCCTCCCTTTTTTCGGGATTTTGGTTATAGAGGTCTGGATGATATTTTTTCATCATGGTTTTCCACGCATGTCTAATCTGATTATGGTCATCCGTAGCTTCTATCTCCAGCACGGAAAAATGGCGCATTATCTCCGGCGGCCAATGCAGCGACTCCTGACGTAGATTTCGGTTCAGCTCCTGCTCTGCCTCTTTGAAAAACTCCTCCTGGCTCTTGAATTTTGTACTGTTGCTTTTTCCGGTGGAGGTAGAGGAGCTGCTTTTTTGTTCCGCGAAAAAGGATTCAATACTTTGAATAAAATCCTGAAAGGATCGATTGATTGAGGTGGGATCATCAAATAGATTTTGAAAAAAAAGGATAAGCTCATCGAGCTGCGCGCTGCTTTGCTCTTTCAGGGCTTTACCTTCACTGCGAATAAGCATGGATAGGCGATCCAGAATTCCCATAGTTGACCTCTCCTTTTACCCTTTGTCTAAGAATGGGCGGAATTTGGTTGACAACGCATACTGCCATCCGGCATCCCCAATGATGATGCTGTCAGTTTAGCAATATTCCTAAAACTGCTGCAATTAAAAAACGGAATAGGTTGCGTAATTGGAACAGAATAGATTACAGTCAAATGGTTTTCCTCTCTCTTTATGGAAAAAGCTTTCTTTGGTTTTTTTGCTTTTGCCCTTGTTGGCCCACGGCCAAAAATCGGATACAAAACCAGTTGTCAGTACCATCACCGCCCGAGAGTTGTTGGAAAAGGTGGATCAGAATATGGATCTAAAAATTCCTTACATCCGGTCGCGCTTATCGCAGGTTCTGCCTACAGGTCAAATCCGGGTGCTTGATGCGGAGATTTTTCATAAAGATAACCACTATCTCTACCATATTAGCCATCCGAGCCACGGCAGTCAGGAAAAAATTCTTTTTCGAAATGGCGGAGAAGAGACCTGGGCCTTCAACACCCAATCCCGCACCCTGTTTCACAAGCAGGGGATCGACAAATTTCGCTCGATTCAGCAGACCGATTTTTTCTACTTTGATTTATCCGGTTCCAGTTTGCGCGCCAATTTTACAGCCAAAGTATTGGGTCAGGCAAAGCTTAAAAATAGGGATACAGTCAAGCTAGAGCTCTACCCCCTATTCAGGAGCGCGGTCTATGGGATGCTCACGGTATGGGTTGATTCCAAGTCGTATCTGCCGCTAAGGATCGACTACCACGACCTCGATATGGTTGTATTCAAGACCCAAACTGTCGTAAGGGTGCGTCAAGATTCAAAAACATCTGCAATCATACCGGAACGGGTAGATATGCTTCATATTTCCCAGGGCACATTCTCCTCTCTGGAGCATATGTTTTATGATGAAAAGCGTGAGGTAACAGATAAACTCTTTCTTCATTCGGAGTTAAAATAACAGAATGAGCGCATTTCCTATTGAGGAGGGAATCTTTCGCCAGGGGATGGAGATTCGGGTAACGGGAAATCAGCTCGTCTGGCTGCGTAGTGTACGTCGCTTGAAAGTTGGTGAGACCGTTCAATTTGTGGATAGGGACAACACCCTTTTGAAGGCTAGCCTGGCGCAATCGAGCCATAAGCTTCTTACCTTTGCCATTGAATCGGAAACGCCCCGGGGTCAGATGAACCTGTTTACCCCAGATGTTTGGATCGGGCTTCCTTCCCGCCAGCATCTTGCAGATCTTCTCCATATCGCTCCGCAGCTTCAGTTACGCAACATCAACTTTATACAGAGTGACCACTCGCCTGGATATACGCAATCGGACGAATTTTGGGCACATAAAGAGCGTTATGAGCAAATATTGTATCAGGGTAGAGTCGTCTCCGAGCATTATCTCAAACCCAATATCCGCTTCTATAAGGATTGGTTAGAGGCATTTGAGCAGATTGTACCACCTCTGATCGTGGCAACTGTGCCAGTTCTTGGTCGCCAAGAGGGTAATCCGACCTACTTGACAGAAAAGGCATCCCTGATTTTAGGGCCAGAGGGTGGTTTTTCTCCAAAAGAGCAGGAGAAATTTGTTCAGGCTGGGGCATTTATGCTCAGTGTCGGCAGCGCAACCCTAGAGACTGTTGTCGCAATGCCCGCACTGGTCTTTTATCTGCGCGGTATCATGCAGCAAAGCGGTGGGCACAATTCCGCAATATAAAGAAACTTGTGCACATAGTTTATATGCTCGAAACACTTTGGTCCTCGGGTTTTATACCAATAAACATCGATGCTTTGATAAACTCAGCACAAGATTTACTTCGACAAGCTCAGTACAAGTGACCGGTTGGGCAAT
>DYNZ01000129.1 GCA_020720805.1 Leptospira biflexa
ATTTGTAAACCTCCTGTGTTGAATTGTATAAAAACTCCCCAGAATGGGGAGGTATTGAGTTAAGACCAGAGGACATTTGAGGTAAGGCAGTAAAGGCTGCGAGCTTTTTTTTGCGAGCACCCGAAGGGCTGTGCCCTTACTGGCGTGACACGCTAATGCTCCTAACGGCACCCTGCTACCCATACGAAATAGCGAAAGGCCCGATTCTACTTCCCACGGGGAGGATAGACCAAGGGGCAATTGAAATAAATCGGTATCTCTCATAATGCTCTTGAACATACCAAAAACACGCCACACCAGACAACCTTTACCCACTCAAAACAGCGGGAGGAACCTTTTTTGTTCTTCACTATTTTGAGCGGGTGAACACATTAGACTATTTTGGTAGCGCAGTCCCAGTCGTTGAATAACCTGCAGGGCAATTTGGCGTTCAACTTCAACGTCACTGGGTGAAGAGATAAAGAGTCGGAGTGTCTGGGGCATATTTTTTCAAGTTTTTTGCTACAACGAAATGGCCCTCAACAGCGCTTTCGCTTCCACTGGTAGCAATTGTGGCCATTTTTCCAGCATTAGGGCAATTATTCCTGCAATATGAGGAGTCGCAAAGCTGGTACCGGTTTGAAAGACATATCCCCCACCAGGGGCAGCAACACGAACCTGATTGCCATAGCCATCGCATTCAATAAGATTGCCTTTTTTATAACGAGTCTGAAATTGTTCAACAAAGCCCTCCCCCATCTCCACACTGATCACCGATGAAAACATGGCGGGGCAGCCGAGTGGCCCCATATTGCGGCGGGATACCACTAAAATGGCGTCCTGGGAGTAGGCTTGCTCGCAAAGCTCAAACAGGCTCTCGGTCCACTGTTTTTTGATGGTGGCCAGGCTCATGTTAATAAGCTTGATATTTTGATCAAGAGCCCATTTCAAACCATCAATCAGGATATCGCCAGTACAGGAGTTATACTGATTTAACACCTTGACATTGACAATCCTTGCCGCCGGTGCCAGGCCAGCAATGATCCCCGCCACAGCCGTGCCATGCCCGAAACTATCGATGGATTCTTCAACCGGGATCTCAGTGGTAATGTTGACATCATCTACTTTTTCAATTTTGCATGATCGGCAGATTCTGCCAATCAGATCAGGGTGATGAGGGTCAATCCCACTGTCAATAACCGCCACCCGAACCCCTTCACCCGTGGAGTTGGCACGTAACCAGTCAACAGAAAAATCAGGATTGACAACAGGCAAAGTGGATGAATCAGCCATTGCCTCCTCCATTTGCATGAGAACCGCTTAACAGAGAGCGCGTCAACTGTCTGCAAACCTCGAGCATGGCTGGTCTGTGCCGTGCGATCTGTACCGTGTTGCGGAAAATCTCCATAAGCATGATCTCGTCATCTTCCACAGAAACGCCTGGAAAATCACATAGTTTAGCCAATGCGAACGACTCACCTGAGAAAGCCTTTCTCACAGCATCTTCACGGAGTTTTTGACGGACAACTTGCGCAGCCAACTCACTGAAAAGCTGATAGGTCCGCATGTCGTCAGTACTGAAATGGTCAGCATCCTGTTTGTTGACTGCACTTATAGTGCCAATAACATCCTCACCTACAACCAGAGGCGCTACCAGGACATTCCGAAATACCGTTCCAGTTTTTTTCTCCACATCCGTGTGGATTGGTGTTGAGGACTGGATTTCTCCGGTGGCGAAAGCGAGACCATGCTGAGAGCCTTCAAGGGGTACTTCATAACCGATCATCCCTTCGGCTCCATCGCCAACAGCAGCCTGAAAAACCAGCTTATTTTTTCCCCTGTCAAACAAAGTCAGACCTGAGCCACCTGCTCGCACCGCATACATGGCACACTGAAGAACCATTGTCATCAGCGTCGCATCAGCCTGTTCACCCAGAGCAAGAAATGCGGCAATGCCAGCAAAGGATGTTCCATCCTGCACGCCTGCACTTTTGCCAACTTGTTTTTGATGCAAGCTTTCTAATCCGGCCAACAAGGTTGCAGTCTGTCGCTGTAGTTCTTCTATCTGTTTCAGATCATCCATTATTATCCCCTTTGCAGAATTGCATTCCGATGAACCGCATAACCTTTCTCGGAGAACGCCTATTTCTTTCCGTACATTTCCTCGCGCAACCCCGCAATGGTTCGGGCCGCATTTTTAAGTAGAGCAGAGCCAATCCGTGGTTCAATTTCGAGGAGCTGTTCTATGCTTTCGCGAGCCAGAACACAAAGTCTCAGGTCCGTTTTAGCCCGTGCCCCCAGCGTCCTCTTTACCTCTCCAAACAGGGCCAGCTCGCCAAATGATTGACCGGGATAAAAATGATCTATTATTTTTTCTTCATTATCTTTACCAACAAAGAAATCCACTTCCCCCGCAAGGATGATAAAGAATTCGTCGCCATCATCCCCCCTCTCAAACAAAACAGCTCCAGCCGGGGCGGTAACCACCGTAGCAACTCTCTCAATAAGGACAAGGGCCTCGCTGCGAAGATCAGAGAATACCGGGCTCAGCGCCAGAGCCCTCTGCACCTCTCCAGAAGATCCGGGTAGCAGACTCGTTGGGGAGGATTGAATCTGCGGACTCGATTCGCCTTTCTCCTGTCGAATCAGCTCGGTGAACAGCCCTTCCTGTTTGGTCAACTCCTCCCAGGTTCCATCCTGAACAATCTGGCCTCTATCAAAAACGAAGATCCGGTCATAATTGCGGATGGTTGACAAGCGGTGCGAGATTGTAATGACGGTTTTGCCAGCAAACTCCTGATCAAGCATCTCGACAACCTGAGCTTGTGATTTTTCATCCAGAGCGGCGGTGGCCTCGTCCAGGAGGAGAATAGATGGTTCCTTGAGCAGGATGCGGGCCAGCGTTACCTTCATGGCCTGTCCGCCGGAAAGGGCTTGCCCGCCGATCCCGGCAGAAGCCTCAAGACCGAGCAGGATCAAATCGTCCTGTTCGCTCTCGGTAAGGGATTCCAGGATGACCTTGTCGATAATTTCCTGGGCACTCCTGACGCTGTTATCGACCTGTCCACCAAGCAAAACATTACGCAGAGGCACGCCTCCCTGCGGTTCTTCGAGATCAAATCCATCAATGCCCCATTTATGGAGATTCAAGATTGATGGAAGCTTCTTTCGTAAAGCGAGCACTCCTTCATAAAAATCAGCAAGCCAAGGAGGGTCGACAAGACAGTCCTGCGCCGTTCGGTGTTGGATGGCAATATCAAAAAGCACTTTTTGATATGCCGGTTTCAAGGTACGCATATCAGTTTCTTTCACCTGCAAATCCCCCAGGCCATCCGCTTCACTTTCCACCTTCCGGTACGCAGAAAGAATTTCAAAAAGCTTGGCGGACTTGAAGCGCACCTGCATGGCGATGCTTTGATCACGCCTGAAAAGCTGAAGGCCAAGCCATAACATTTTTTCTAGAATCGGTTCTTTACGCAACAAGGTAAACAACTCTTCCTGAAGACTCTCGATATGTTTTTCAAAGGCCTGC
Source organism: Leptospira biflexa (assembly GCA_020720805.1). Classification (GTDB taxonomy): domain Bacteria; phylum Spirochaetota; class DYNZ01; order DYNZ01; family DYNZ01; genus DYNZ01. Next base: position 3,512 of record DYNZ01000129.1, read on the forward strand.
CGATCGTCCTTCTTCCGCACGACACCATAGAACAGATTTTCAAGCAGCGAGGCGCCAGATATCATGGCGTGGACATCATAAGGGCGAAAGAGAGGGGTGTGGTTTTTTTGAATGGCTGTTTGGATTTTAGAGCGGATAGCCTTGGCGTTTTTCACAAGACTCACCGCAATTAGTGGCGGAGCCACGGGATTATCGAAGGCTTTGCGTTGAATGTCGGTGGTCAGCGAAACTTTTTTGATAACCGCAATCAGTTTCTTCTCAATCTCGGGGCCGCTTAGAACCTCCAGATATTCCTTCGCCATAGTGCCAACAGGGTGAGACAAAGGGCCGCGCAGACTGAGTAGAAGATTTTCCCGCAAACTCATGTTAAAAAGAATAGGTTTTTGCTGGACAAAACCTATCTCTTTGGCCAGAGAAGCATAGTTACAGCCCTTGATTGCCTTGTCCCCCATCAGGATTTTTCCATTGCTTTGTTCAAGCTCCCGCACCAGAAGATTCATGGCAGTTGACTTGCCGCAGCCGGAGGGGCCGACAAAGGCAATATGCTGACCAGGGCGGATGGTAAGATTGATGCGGTCGAGAATGGTAATTTTGTCCTGGGTTGCAAACGAGACCTGTTCGAGAATGAGATCATCCTCTGCTGGAATCACAGACGGCTTGTCTGCCTCCAGAAGAAAGACCGCCTCTTTGTTTTCAAATGATTCCAGCTTACTAATCGACTCCTTCACCATGCGCCAGCGGAAGAGGTAGCTGCTGATACTTCGCAGATATCCATTTACCACCAGAGCCATACCTGAGAATCCCATGAAATCATTCCAGCCGATCTGCTCCACAGTCAGACCCAAGGGCAGGTGGATAACCCCCACGCAGAGATAGGCGCCAACTGCCAGGGTCAGACATTTACCCAGCGCATCCACAGTGGGACTGATACCGGAAAAAATTGACTGTAATTTGGCCATATCCACCTCCACAGTACGCAAACGGTCATACGCAACCTGAATGCGAGACAGGGCATAACTAAAGGCCAAATGGTTACGAACCTCACGCACTCCGGAAATCACCTCAATGCTTATTGCCTCCAGATCACTATCGGCGCTGCTGGCCTCATGATTGATTTTCTGAACACGTTTGTCAAAGAGCAGGAAAACAGTCTGCAATGGCGCAAGAAGGAAAATAAGGGATGCCAGCAACCAGTTTCCCGACTGATTGAAGCCCTGCCTTGACAAAAAATCCCCGACCACAGGCGTCTGTGGCCCAAGGCCACAGAACAGGACAAAGCCAAAAACCATGAGCCCAAGGACCGCCATGGGAGCTCCAAGCTTGACCTCCAGCCAGAACGACTCTACTTTACTGGTTGCGCCGATAATTCGGACGCAAATTTTTGAGGGCTCGAGATTACGAAAAAAAGAAGGCTCTACCCGCATGATTCTGGAAAAGATATCCAGGCTGCGGTTACGAACCAGGTGCTCGGTATAGATGCCAGTAAGGGCGGTCTGTGTCATACTCAACAAGGCGTTGCCAAGAGAGGACACAAAAAACACGGCTATCATCGGTAAAACCGCACTGATCTCAACCGCCGCACCGGTGAGCTGCCGTGTCAACTGGTTCATAACCTGGGCCGGGATCATCCCCAGGGGGATGGCGATAAAACCGAGAAGGTAGAGCAGAGGAAGGTGGTATGATACGGAGTGCCTGGATGTGTCCATGATTCTTGCCTATATGAATAACGCATTTTCTCTGTTGAGCTGGCCGGAGCTGCCTGTTCCCACTACCCTGCTGGGCTCTACTTTGCTATATGCACGCCAGTATGTGATCCGTAGTTGTTTGTTTTCAAGCCGATTCGGAAGCATCCGCAAGACAAGCAGGTCAACAACATTGCAGATGCTG
>DYNZ01000407.1 GCA_020720805.1 Leptospira biflexa
TGAAAAAGAGTGCTATAGAAAAAATAGAAGCATATTTGATCAGCGATTGCATAGAGCTGGTTAATCTTTCTTCGGATTTTTTTTTACAAGAACAAAAAACAGATGAAGAGTACATAGCCGATGCGACCTTTCGGCTCTTTCCGAACTCCTGGCTTAAACCCAAAGGTGATCTGCCTCCAGAAATTCTCCCCCAATATTTTGCTGACCTGATTGTTGCGCTGCGGGAATATATGCAACCCCTTGGTAAATACCTACAAGAGGAATGCCTTGATAGGCTCGACGACAAAAATCCATTTCGACTGAAGTTTAACGACCTCTCCCGTGTAAATAGAAGCAGTGGCTATATCTGGATATCTGCCGTCCCGGCAAGCCAGAACAGACGTGACCGCGTTTATTTTCCAGGGCTTACAGTGCTCTTTATGCCCCATGAAATTGCAGTCTACCTTGAGTTGCCTGGCAAATCACATAAATACAAAAGAGTGTATTACGAACAAATGCTTCAGAGAGGCAAAATAAAGGATTTTCTGTCACTCGCCGAGACGAAAAGACGAGGTTTCGAGTTTTTCCATACTTGGTGGTATGCAATGCGACAACCGGTAGGATCGGTAGCAGATTATTTGAATAATCGCACTCAAAAGAGAAAAGAATGGGAATTAGCAGAAAAGACAAACGCTGTTTTGGCAGACCTTAATGCGCAAAAAAACATTTTGACCCAAAACTTCTTCTTGATTGGCAAGGGCTATAGTCGAGATGAAATTCTTGGTGGCGACTTGCGACATTCTCTACACAAAGAGATTGTTGAAGATCTTAACGCACTGTACCGGTTACAAAAGATACTTCTTGATGAGTAAGCGCCAAATAAACCACCCCGCCCGTCTCATCCCAGCAACATCTCCTGCGTCAAATTCCAAGGGAGCAGAGCTTGGTAATCCTCAGGGGACTTGGCCAATGGCAAAGCGTTGAAGATATAACGCAGGTAGCTGTAAGGTACGAGGCCATTGAGTGGAAAATGGGGTCAGAGTTGATTTGCCAAGAAAAAACAGGGTCAGGCAGGG
>DYNZ01000032.1 GCA_020720805.1 Leptospira biflexa
AATTCGGCAGCAAGGATAACGAAGCTTGTGCTGAGCAAGGTCGAAGCACCAGAAAATGCGAAAAGCACTTTCTTCGCAGTATAATTCCGTTAGAATATCTTGAAAACGATAAACCGCTTCGAAACCATAAAAAAAAATCAAGAATGATACCTTGAAGGCAATCGCGATGCCGCAGCCCTTACAAAATTTTCTAAACTCCTTAATAGCAAAAATGCCCTACCTGGAAAAAATGTCTGTATGACCGACGGAAAAACACTCTTGCCGAAGGATGTGGAACTCCTTCCCTAGCAGAAATATTTTCAATGGCTGAATTTTTCCAGTTAAGGGATAAATAGGTAGGTTCCCCTTTTCCTAGCAAAAGCCTGCCAGAAAAAATTTCTTGATATAAAATATAAGACAACAACAATAAACAAAGCCCCAAAAAATTAAAGAAAGAACAACATCCAAAACCAAAAGCTCGCAAATTTTTAACTAAATTCTAAAAATTATGTGTCACATTGTCTCTTAGATGTTTTAGTATGTCGATCCTCTAACAAAAAATATATAAACAAATTAAATCTGGATTGATTTTTTTAGTAAAAATTTAACAAGAGTGCCTTTTAAAACAGACTTGATTTTTTTATTTGTTACATAACCGTAACAATGTCAAATATTTTGCAAGACTGACACAAATTAGAAAAAATTTTTCTAGGACATTATCTATTTTCATTTTTTTCATTTATGCATAACATTTGTATGGTTATTCTAAAATGATCGAAGAACATTCTGTAATATTTTTTTTAACAGATATGTTCGAAATTCGTTATCAAAAAATAACGAAAAATTAACAAATCAACGGAGAGAATCATGACCAAAAAAATTCTAGTTCTGTTTTTAGCTAGCTCCCTGTTCTTTGTCTCATGCAAAAAAGACGATGATGAAAAAACAAGCCCTAGCATAACAGGCATACAATTTACAGAAATTTCTGCACCTACGACGGATACTGAAAAAACATCTGTCCGCATTGCTCCCTCTGTAACTGTCACCTACAGCGATGGCTCTACACAGAATTATCCTTTGGAATGGAAAGTACTTGCCAAATCAGGCGATACCATCGGCACAAACCTTTACAAATATGGCCAGACTGTTGATAAAGATGGCGATGTTATCAATGCCATTCTTGACGATGCTTCGGCTACATACAGTAATAACCCAGATGGTATGACAATCTACCAGAGCGGATCTGATTACTATTTGCTAACTCAGTTTGAAGACCGTCCCGGCGTTATCTATAACACGAAAATGTCTCTTGCTAATGGCGAATTCACTGCAGTATCTACGGCACCTTTTAACCCCACTTCATTGGCAAGTATTGGCGGTACCCATACCAACTGCGCATCATCCAAAACCCCCTGGGGCAGCCATCTGGCTCCTGAAGAGGATTATGACATGGATGGTATTACGTATTCTACGGATGCGACTGCTAAAACTGTGGCTACCAATAATTCAGATTATGGTTATAAACATGTCAGCCATTGCGGCACCATAAATGAAGATACATACTTCTGTCCCACTGCCCAGGGTCAGGCCAATTACCTTGAAGTTGCCCTAAATGCCGTCAATCCATATCTTTATGGTTATAACTTTGAAATCTCTATGACGAATCCCGCCGCACCATCATTAGTTGGTGACATGAAGCACTATGTATTTGGTAAGTATACCCCTGAAAATGCCGTTGTTCTCTCAGATAAAAAAACGGTGATTATTACCGATGATGGCCCTAACCGCGGAGTCTATAAATTTGTGGCGACAACTGCCGAAGACCTTTCTGCGGGAACCCTGTATGCGATGAAACTTTCAGACGGTTTATCAGATTCTGATTTGACCGCCGACATTAGCTGGGTTGAATTGGGAACAAGCAGCAACACAGCCCTGAAAACTATTATCGATAAAAAACCGGATTGGACAGATATGTGGGAAGTGAACGTTACAACCGATCGTGCTACCTGCGAGGCTTTGGGCGGTGGTACAGGTGGCTGGAAAATGATCTATGCCGGTGATTTCAAAACCTGCGTGCGTCCAAAAGACGGAACAAACGGAACAGTTTCCACAAAATTTGCAGATGCCGCTGAAGCCAAACTGGCTCTCGGCTTTTTGGAAACCCGTCGTTACGCTGCCTATCTCGGTGCAACCATCGAATGGAACAAAGGCGAGGCTGTAGCCTATGATAAGGATCGCAATGTTGTCTGGTTTGGTGTAACAGATATTAGCAAGTCCATGCAGGATCGTGAATCATCATTAGATCTTTATAGCACCACAGAGATGATAAAATTCTCTAAAAATTCCTGCGGTGGTGTCTTTAAAATGAATCTGGATGCCAATTCCAGCCCAACTTCTATAGAGCTTGTGTTTAAGGGTACGCCAATAACTGCAGATGCAGCCGGAAATACTTGTGATCCAAATAACATCTCCGGTCCGGACAACGTCCGCTATATCGGTTATGATACTCTGCTGATCGGCGAGGATACCAGTGGTCATAAAAACAATATGGCCTGGGCTTATAATATAAGCACCAAAACCCTAACTCGCATTTTAACTGGACCGCTGAAAGCTGAAATTACGGGTATGTTCGCCGAAGTCAACGCTGGTGGAAATTTCTTTATTTTTACCGGTATTCAGCATCCTGGTGATACTTCTACATATGCATTTGGCACAGAAGAGCGCAAAGGTATTACGGGATACATTAAAGGAATGCCAGCTTTGAACTTCACTGCGTATTGATTTCTCAAGAAAGTTCTTTGCTCAAAACAGGATCCCTGCTTTTCGGTGGGGATCCTTTATTTTTTTCATAAAGGAGAAATATATGAAAAAGGAGAGACCTTTTTTTTTGATTTTTGTCCTGGCATTAACCTTGGCGCTATTGACAAGTTGCAGTTCCAATGAAGACAAAAATCAAGGAGAACAAAGATTAGATGTTCCAGACATTACCAGTAAGGTCTTAGTAAATAAAACTGCGTATTTGCCATCCCAATGCTATACCAAAACGGAAGACACAGCCACCGGCAAGACCTATAACCCCTGCTATACCTGTCATCACGAAAGTACGCGTCCAAATTATTGGAATGATGGAGTGCTGCAGCAATCCTATTCCATGCCAGCTCCTGCACTGGTGAATCCATGGACAAATCTCTTTAAAAATAAGACAGAGGCTGTAAATGCGATCTCAGATCAAGAAATTTTAAACTATGTTAATACGAATAACTATAAAGATAATGATGGAAATATAATCCTGACGAATAAACTGAATTTAGTTCCAGCAGGTTGGGATTATGATAAAGATGGGGAGTGGAGTGGATATATTCCTGATTGTTATTTTAACTTTGATAGCGAAGGTTTTGATAAAGATAAGTCTGGGGAATATACTGGTTGGCGAGCATTTGCCTATTATCCGTTTCCAGGTACATTCTGGCCCACCAACGGCAGCACAGATGATGTGCTGATCCGCCTCGCTCCGGAGTTTCGCCAGGATGCTAACGGTAATTTTTCATTGGAAATTTATAAACTCAATCTGGCTATAGTGGAAGCCTTGATCAAGGAGCAGGATGTTGCGATTGACCCAGTAAATGAAACTAATTACGGAGTCGATCTGGATAAAAATGGTATTCTCGGTACAGCTTCTTTTGTAAAGTATGACTGGAATGCACGGGAAGGCCGATTTATGTACTATGTCGGTAAAGCAAAAGCATTGCAGGAATCCGGACAAGTTCATCTGGCTGCGCGTTTATATCCGGAAGGTACGGAGTTTTTGCACTCTGTTCGCTACATCGGTACGACCAATAATGAAATCCATTTGCCCGGACGCATGAAAGAGCTCCGCTATGCTGTTAAAAAATACTGGTTGACTTATGCTGATTTCGAAAATGACGCCAGCAATGATGCCGATGAAGAATTTTTACAACCCGATCACACTACTACGTATGTCGGCGATAATGAAAAAGGGTTAATGAATAACCAGGGATGGGTTTATCAAGGATTTATCGAAGACAGCAAAGGCGATTTGCGTCCTCAAAGCTATGAAGAGACGGTTTTTTGTATGGGATGCCATGCAAAAATTGGCGCCACCACAGACAATACCTTTGCTTTTGCACGAAAATTTGATGCCAAGGATTCCTTCCAGAAAGGATGGTATCACTGGACTCAAAAAAGTCTTTCCGGTGTACGGGAGCCAAAAGTAGAAGTCAAAGATTATGGAATGCAATATGAGTATTCTTTTTACCTGATGTACAATAAAGCCGGAGATGAATTCAGGGGCAACAGCGAAGTTATCGATAAATTTTTTGACACATCAGGCAATATCAAGGAAAACATAATTACTGCCCTTCATGATGATGTCACCCTATTGTTGAATCCATCCGTATCCAGAGCCCTGGAACTAAATAAAGCGTATAGGACGATTGTCCAGGAGCAATCCTTTATCTACGGCCGCGATGCGAATGTTTCACCGGCGGTGAATGTACATGAGACTGTCGAACAAAATCAAAGTACTAGCTTAGCAGAAGTAAACCCCACTATGTTTGCTCAACATTTTAATCCAGTCTATTCCATCTTCGACACAGGCATCCTCAGTCCATTTAGCGAACCTTTGAAAACGGATGTAATAGGCACAGGCATGACAGGTCCTGACGGTACGAAATATGTAGCAGATCAATATGGGCTGATTCAAAAGAGCAGCTATTCGCTCAATGGTGCTGATGTTTACTTTCCTTTCCCAGAGCGCCATACCCTCCCGGTGCGTCATCTGGTTCCCAATGAAAATGGAGCCAGTTGCTATACCTGTCATCGTTTAGCGGGTCCGGTGCCGTCGCAGTCGAATCAACATCCCATCACTCCCGCCGTAACTGATGTGGTCGAGACAGGTATGACTCAACTAACTTCATTTGCAGGCACAGAAGAAAATCCTCGATGGAGCCCTGATGGGTCAAAGATTGTCTTTGTGAAAGATAAGGCTTTAGCAGTCATGAACAGCGATGGTAGTGGCGTACAAACGTTGACCCCATCGGGCAGCAATATTCAGGGTTGGCCGGAGTGGAACGCGGATAGCAGTAAGATTGTTTTCTGGGAATATAACCCGAGCACCTCTGAATATTCCATAAAGACAGTGACCGCAGCCTTAGGCAGTGAAACTACCATTGTCGGTCCGACTACGGATGTGCTGGACCGTCCTCAGTGGAATCCGGTTGATCATGACCACATCGCCTATTCGGCCAAAAATAGCGGAAACTGGGATCTCTGGATAGTACAAAGCTCTGTACCAGCCAATAAATATCGTTTAACTACAGCAGCAGATATGGAAACCAATCCGCACTGGAGTCCGGACGGTACAAAAATATTGTACAAAAATGCCGCTGGGGGTGATTATGGGCTTACGGAAGAGTTTATGCTGAGCTTTCCAGGTGGATATGGGTCTGCTCCGACGACCTATCCATGGGAAGGACCGCAGTCCATCCAGATGAGCGATTGGAGTCCTGACGGTACGAAAATCGTTTATACGGCCGAAGCGGTAACCGGAGCCTCCGGTTCGGATAAGGTTTCGTATCTGATCGTGGTCTCTGATGTTTCAATTGTAGACGGCAAGGCAAAAGCGACAACCAGTACCATTGTATCGCAAAGCTTAACCCTGGCAGACCGTGGTGGCATGTTCTCTCCGGATAGCACAAAAGTAGCCTTCTGGGCCTGGGACAAAGCCTACCGCGCGACCTTGTGGGTCTACAATATAGCAACCAAAAGCCTTACCCGCATCACGAGCCATGGTTCAGACTTTGATCCCCAGTGGAATCATGATGGAACAAAGCTGCTTTTCCAATCGAACCGAAAGGGTAGTATGGATCTGTGGGTGATTTCTGTTCCCTGATAAAAAAAGGATAGAATAAATATCTTCTCAACAAGAAAGATCCTGTGAAGTTTGATAATTTTATTAAAATCACAGGTTCTTTCTTTTTTCTTTGCAAAACACCATCTTCGAAATAAACAAAAAAATGAATCAAACAGAAGGTCTGGAAATCCGTTAAGGAGACTACTGTATCGCAGGATACTATAGGATTTTACCTTTTGCTTGGTCCGAATAACAGCAAGCGTTTCCATGCCTTACAGCCGTTTTGTCTCACACTTTTTATCAAAGGCAATAACTTTTTCACCATTTCTTCCAGTTTCGTGAATGGCTTCGGACATACGACAACAATAGAAATATGAAAGGTTCCCTCTTTGCCTGATGCAGGTTAGCCGCGGTTTCGGCTTAGGAAAGTTCTTCCTTTTCCGTGTCGATCTGGTAGGATTTCTGTAGTTGCTTTTGATTGCGAGAATCTTTTTCCTCATTCATGGGAAAATGGTATTTTCCCCTTAAAACACACCCCGCCATACCTGGATCACAGGTAACCATATCCATCTTCCGGCACTGCTCGCCAACCTGGTATCGACATCCCCATCCGCCCATACAATGACCCTCCTCTTACAGCGATGATCTAAAGATCTTTTTGAAACACTTTGGCTTTCAGTATTTCTATTGTTTAATCCTTTAGAAAAGTGACCCAAAACTGCTCTAACGCCTGTTGCACACTCTGCAACCTCACCCGGTCACGATCACCAGCAAATTGAAACCTCTTTACTACAATCGAGCCTTCCGGATGGGGGTGGCGACTGGCTGCTCCGATAAAAACAGTGCCAACGGGCTTTTCGGGCGAACCTCCATCAGGTCCGGCCACGCCTGAAACGGCAATGGCAAAATCGGTGCGCGCCTCCCGCAGGGCGCCGCGCAGCATGGCAACGACCACTGGCTCGGATACAGCGCCCTGCTCGGCAATCAGCGACGAAGCAACGCCAAGCTCTCGCTCCTTGCTCTCGTTGCTGTAGGTCACCCAACCCTGCCTGAGATATAGGGAGGAGCCTGGCCGGTCTGTCAAAATCTTGCAGATCCAGCCTCCAGTGCACGATTCGGCAATAGCCAGGGTTTGATTGCGCTGGATCAGTTCCCTGTGCAGCAGCTCCTGAAACGAGGTCACCCCCTCAGGCAAAAGAAATTCGGCAAAAAGCTGTTGAACTGCGCTGCGAAGAGAGGCGCGCTCATCGCTGGAAAAACCCTCATCCCGAACCAACCGCACATCCGCGATACCCTCTTTGTAAGAAATGGCAAACTCATACCTGCCAAGATCGAACTGATCGGATTCGATCCTATCCGCTATCATAGCCTCTGGCAATCCAAAGAGATAAAATTCAAATATACCCTTTTGGGAAAAATTTTGGTTGCTAATCCATGGTTCCAGATGCTGGGCAACCATAGCCCGCATCTCCGTAGGTACCCCTGGAAAGAAAAAGACCGCTCCGTTATGGTTGGTAACGCCCTTCAGCTTTGCATAATCCACCTGAAACCCTATGGCCATCCCCGCGGGGTTTTCCAGCGGCAAAGCCTCCTGGGGATACTCTGCCATACGCAGGGATGCGGGAACCAGCTTACGCCCTCTTTTCTGGTACCATTGATCGATTTTCCGGAGGGTTGGCTCATGATGAACCACGGGCGATCCCATCATTTGAGCAACGGCCTCCGCAGTGATGTCATCCAAGGTTGGGCCCAGACCGCCGGTTACAATTACCACTTCGCATTCACAGATCAATTCGGATAACGTCTGTTTCAATTTATCCCTGCTATCGCGTATAGCGCGATTTTCAACCACATGAACGCCAAGACGGTCGAGTACAGAGGCAATATAGGCCTCATTGGTATCAACGATTCTACCAGTTACAATCTCATCACCTGTGGTCAATATTGCGGCTCGCATCTCCTTAACCCTTTCCCTTGTTTACATTGATTCTGGCGCGCCAAGACCCAGGATCTTCAATCCTATGCGCAGAACGGCCCGAACAGCAACCGACAACTCCAACAGCGCAGCCGCTTCAGGCTCCTTATCATTACCGAGGATACGGTTGTCCCTATCCTGATAAAATCGCTGGAAAGCAGCGGCCAATTCGCGCAGATTGGAGGCTAAGCGGTGGATCTCCCGGTTTAATGCAATCTCTCGCAGATCATCTGGAAAACGCAGCAGAGCCAAAGCCAAATTGCGGCGGCTGGCATGGGACCAGAAGTCGTTATCCGTTGTTCCGCGCGGCGTGATCTGCGCTGCTTTCTCATTTTCACGCAAAATCGAACAGATCCGGGCATGGGCATACTGGATATAATAAACTGGATTTTCCATGGTTCGGGACTTTGCCAGGGTCAGGTCAAAATCCAACGGAGAGTCAGCAGATCGCATGATAAAAAAATAACGCACCACGTCTTTTGGAATCTCATCCAGCAGCTCTTTGAGAGTCGTAAACTTACCGCGCCGCTTACTCATTTTTACCAGTTCGCCATCCTCTAGCAGATTTACCTGCTGGGCGATCAAAACCTCAAGTGTCTCTTTGGGATAACCGAGAGCCTCGATAGCACCCTGAAGCCGCGCAATATAACCGTGATGATCAGGTCCCCAGATATTCACAAGACGAGAAAAACCACGCTCCAGCTTATCCTGATGATAAGCAATATCCGCAAGAAAATAGGTCGGTCTACCGTCCTCACGCAACACGACACGATCCTTATCGTCGCCATACTGAGCGCTTGCAAAAACTTTTTTACCATCTTCGGAATAAATTTTGCCTGATGACTCCAGTCTATCTAACGTCGCCAGAGGTTTTGCCTGATCATGCAAGGTGCGCTCGGAAAACCAGCGGTCAAAAGAGACGCCAAAAGCGTCCAGATCCCGTTTCTGGCTATCAATAAGGGATCGAAGCGCCTCCTCCTGGAACAGATCTGCCAGCTCTTCCAGGTCTGTCTCTAACCATGATCGCCCGCTCACTTGCTGTTGATATACCTGGCCACAATGGTCGGCAACGGAAAAAATATATTCCCCCTGATAGCCATCCTCGGGAAAAGGGATTTGTATCCCCTTTTGCTGTAGAAAACGGCACGCTACCGATTTTGCCAATAAATTTACCTGGTTGCCATAATCATTGATATAATATTCACTTTTGCTATCTATACCAACATATTTCCACAACTCATATAATGTTGATCCGAGCGATGCCGCCCGCGCGGAAACAACATTCAATGGTCCTGTCGGGTTCGCAGAAACAAATTCAATCAGAATGGAAGGCGCATCGGCAAGAATACCCTGACCATAACTTGGCTGATGGTTTACAATCCAGGTGATGCGCTCCTGCAAAAAATCCGGTTTGAGCTTGAGATTGAGGTAGCCTGGTCCTGCTATCTGAACATCGCTGATGATCTCCTGTGATATGGAGAGCAGAACAGAACGTAGTTTTTCCGCTATCTCTCTGGGCTTCTGCCGCAGCACCTTGGCGCCCTCCAGGGCAACAGGAGTGGCGAAATCACCTAAATCTGCGTCGGGAGGTAACTCCAATCTTGGTATCAAGCCAGAGCAATCCTGATCCGGAAAGGCCTGTTTTAAAGCGAATGATAAAATTTGTTGTAAATCCTGTTTCAACGTTTGCTTCATATTTACCTTTTGATCAGCAAAGATTTCTTTAAGAATTTTTGGTTGGGAAATTAGCGAATTCCACTAAGGCAATTTATCAAAAATGGACGAGCTAAGCGATGAAGCCGAGGTATGCTGCGATATCCATCGATCCTCGCGGGTTACCACAGTGGGAGTATAACGTATAAACGCGACATCCTGGTAGGTGATAACTCCGCCATGCATACGCTCGTCAAGAAGTTTGAGAATCGGATCCTTCATTTCCGACCGCTCTACGATTTTTATCATCAGTGAGCGATTCTTGCGCCAGGGTAGAATACTGCGGCGCTTAATCTCAAAATTACCTCCATAGGCAGCGAAGGCGTCAAACACAGATGCACCGGTTACGCCAATATCAAACAAAGATTCAAGTATCGCTTTATAGAGCGGCCTTTTTTTATAACGATCCTTTTCGTTCAGATAGACACAAAATTCTATTCTGCGGTCATCCGATTTCATAACTTTTCCTGACAATTTTTTTTTACAAAGAAATCTGCCAATACCAGATTACCGCAGGAAATGGGTCAACCCCCTTTTCGGGAAGCTGCAACGCTACCCGAAAAACAGGCAGAAATTTTTCGCGCTGCGCTTCCAGAATTTTCTGCAAGCGCAGCATGGAAATGGAGTATAATGCGATCTCTCCCATAACGGCAAAAGAAAAATGGAGAAATGCGCGGTCACGCTCTAGCTTGCGTTCGTTCGCATCAGCCATGTTTTCCGAGGCTGCGAAGCGATCCACGCTGGACCGCCAAACTATATAGGTGGCATAAGCAGCATAAAGCCCACCGGCCTTTGCTGTTATCCAGAAAGCCGCCTCTGAATACTCCTGCAACATCAGAAAGCCCACTCCGGGCAGCAGAATCTCCGATGCCATCGGTAAATAAGGGTTTGGCAACTGATCCCGCTGTTGCGCCACGGCAAACGCCACCTGGCTCAAGATGATCCCTGACAGAAGCAGAATCAAAAATTTTTTTTTCCAGAATTTCACGGGGTCTTGCTCCTGGCTCGGGGTAGTGCTGACGGGCTTATCATATTTTGCAGGTCATCAGCAATCTGCTGACATTGGGGATAGAGATTCCAGGCGGAAACATAATGTTCCCTGGCTGATGAAAACTTTTTCTGTATCTCTAATAATACAGCAAGATTGTGGTGACAATAGGCACGTAGACGGGAATCGCTTTTTTTTTCCTCAATGCATGCAAGAAATCCCCATTCCGCTGCTGCAAGATCTCCTGACATAAATTTCCCGATTGCCCGGTCATGTATCCTGCCAACAGGAAGGCTCTGATGCGCTTGATCATAGAGTAATCGACGTTTGAGTCGAATTTTTAATTTCTGCTCTGATACAACTGGTTCATATTGCAAAATGATCGTCTTGCCTGCACAGGTGTGACAGGAAAACGCTCCCACCGCCAGGAACACGAAGAGTCCAGGAAGCAAAACTGAGAGATTGAATCGAAACAATTTTAACCCTTTCGTGCTGGCGGCACCCGCTTCTCGGTGTTGGCCTCAATGAACCGCGACACCCCCAGCAGCCTTTTTTCCTGAAAATAGTTGCCAATCCACTGCACCCCCACAGGCAACCCCTGACCTTGAAAGCCGCCGTTGACAGAGAGTGCGGGCAGACCAGCCAAATTGACAGCAATGGTTAAAATATCAGAAAGATACATCTGCAAAGGATCCTCTGTTTTTTCACCTATGGCAAAGGCGGGCGTGGGCGCAACCGGAGCCAGCACCACATCCACCTTCGAAAAGAGCTCCTGAAAATCCCTGCGAATCAAGGTACGGACTCGCGATGCCTTTCGATAATAGGCGTCATAATATCCTGACGAAAGAACGTAGGTGCCAAGAAGGATGCGCCGCTTCACTTCAGCGCCCAGACCGGCATGCCTGCTATAGGTATAGACCTCAAGGATGTTGCTCACCCGGGGATCGCGCGCGCCGTAGCGTACGCCGTCATACCTTGCCAGATTGCTCGAGGCTTCAGCAGTAGCGATCAGATAATAGACCGGCACTGCATAGTCTGTGTGCGGCAGCGACACCTCAACGAACTGCGCACCAGCTTCCTGCAGAAGCCTTTTATGTCGCTCCAGTATAGCGGCAACCTCTGGGTCAAGAAGGTCGGGAAAGTACTCTTTCGGCAGACCAACGCGCAATCCGCGTAGATCTATCTCGGGTATTCCTCCCTGCTCCTGGGACAGATAGCTCTCCTCTGAGGAGGTAGAGTCCCTGCTGTCATGACCGCTGATGAGATCCAGTAAAATTGCGGCATCCTCGACACTCTGGGTCATTGGCCCGATCTGATCCAGCGAAGAGCCATAAGCCACCAAGCCATAACGGGAAACGCGGCCATAGGTAGGCTTTAATCCCAGGACGCCGCAAAACGAGGCAGGCAATCGTATAGAACCACCGGTATCTGAACCAAGCGCCCAGGGAGCTAGACCCGCGCTCACGGCAGCGGCTGAACCCCCCGATGATCCGCCAGGAACCCTTGACGTATCCCAGGGGTTGCGCGTCACAGCAAAAGCAGAATTTTCCGTAGAGGAGCCCATGGCAAATTCATCCATATTGGTCTTACCCAAAGGGAAAATACCGTTGGCCAACAGAAGCTGACTCACATGAGCATGATAGGGAACATGAAAATCCTTCAGAATTCGAGAGGAACAGGTGAGCTTTTGATCTTTGTATGCAATATTATCTTTCAGAGCAATGGGGATACCGTCGTATCTGGATAATATTTTACCCCTGACGCGGCGCTCATCAGAAGCCCTCGCCATCTGCCTGGCATGCTCATGAAAAACATTGACATAAGCATTCAGCTCAGCATTTATCTGATCGATTCTCCCGAGATAAGACTCTGTGATCTTTATGGAGGTGAGCTCGCCTGAAGCTAATCTTTCAGCCATTGCGGAAATGGATAGATCTACAATCTGCGTCATCTTCTTCCCTTTCCTACTCAACAATCGCAGGAACGATAAAATAACTGCCGTCCGTTTTAGGAGCCATTGCCAAAGCTGCCTCTCGCTCTAAAGAGGCCGCCACCTTATCGCCACGAAAGACATTCTGTATATCGAGACTATGATCCGTTTCCGGAACATGGGCTGTATCCAGCTCATTTATTTTTTCAACAAAGGTAAGAATCGCCGAAAGGTCCTGGGACATGCTCTCAACCTCACCATCCGTGAGTTCAATCCTGGCCAGAGCGGCAATCCGTCTTGTTTCTTCTTGGCTAACTTTCATCACAGTCTCACAAACTTAAATTGATATATCCGAAAAAATTGGGCTTATTTACATTATTCTGATTTAACTATTCTGTCGATAGCTAACAAGCTTCGGATGATTCCTTCCAGCTTGTCCAGGTGAAGCATATTGCTGGCATCCGATAGACCTTTTTCCGGCTCTGGATGCACCTCAAAAAAAAGACCCTCCACTCCGGATGCCACAGCGGCTCTGGCCTGAACAAAGATCATATCACGGTTGCCGCCGCTGGTCAATCCTCCACCAGGCATCTGCACCGAATGGGTAGCATCAAAAATAACAGGAATATTCTGTCTTCTTACAATCTCAAAACTTCTCGGATCAACAATCAGGTTATTGTAACCGAAGGTGTATCCGCGCTCAGTTAGATAATAGTTGTTATTTCCTGTTTCCTGAACTTTTTCCAGAATTTTGTCCGCATCGCCCGGCGCGATAAACTGCCCCTTTTTCACATTCAACGCTTTAAAATGGCGCGCCGCGCTCACGACAAGATCTGTCTGGCGGCACAGGTAGGCCGGAATCTGCCCCATATCCACAACCTTGGCCACAGGTTCGGCCTGCCAGGGTTCATGGATATCAGTTACCAGCGGTAATCCTGTGGCTGCTTTGACACGAGCCAGAATCTCTACCCCTTTCTCGAGACCAGGACCTCGATAGGAGCGGATGGAAGAACGGTTAGCCTTATCAAAGCTTGCCTTAAAAAAAATCAATATTTTCAGACGATCACGCAGGGCAACCAGCTCTCTGGCCACCTGCATAACGAGATCCTCGGATTCAATAACGCAGGGGCCGGCTATAAGGAAAAAAGGGCGGCGGCCGCCTACGCTATGACCGCATAAATTTCTTTCTGATGTTAATGGAATCATTGCTCACCTTTTCTCTATATTGTATACTAAAGGCATTTTGGTTTTCGGATATCGTAAGGCAATGCCAGCGATGTCGACGCACCCTTTAGCCAGTATGAAACCCGAGAACCAAAGTGTTTCGAGTATATCAGGAGTTCGATTTTGTCTCTTTACTCTCTTTGACGATTTCACGACTCTTCTTTCCTTTGCCGGGGAGAGCTTTAGCCTCAGCATAGGCGACCGCCGCCCCAATAAAATCACGGAATAGCGGATGCGGATTGGTTGGTTTGGAGATAAACTCTGGATGAAACTGGGTTCCCACAAACCACGGATGATCCTTGAGCTCGACGATCTCCACCAAATCTCCCTCCATATAACGACCCGCAACAATCAGACCGTTGGCCTCCATCTGTTCCACGTACTGGGAATTCAATTCGTAACGGTGGCGGTGCCGCTCCAGGATATGGGTATCCTGATAGGCCTTATGCACCAGAGTCCCTTCACGCAGGGTACAGGGATACTCGCCCAATCTCATCGTTCCGCCAAAATCTGTGATGGATACCTGATTCTCCAGCATAGTGATAACAGGATGTGGGGTCTCAGGGGCAAATTCCGTGGAGTGCGCCTCTTTTAGACCGATGACATTCCGGAAAAATTCGATAACCGCGGTTTGAAGCCCAAGGCAAATTCCAAAGTATGGTACCTGATTTTCACGGGCATACTGTATCGATAATAACTTGCCATCTACTCCCCGTTCGCCAAATCCCCCTGGAACCAGAATGCCGTCCACATCATGGAATATTTCATCCAGATTTTCAGCCTGAATATTTTCGGAATCAATTTTCAAAAAATGGACCTCTACCTGATGCGCGATGCCGCCATGCATCAACCCCTCATACACGGAACGATAGGCGTCCTGTAAAGAGACATATTTCCCCGCGACCGCAATGGTGATAGAGCGCCGTGGCTCCAGTATCCGTTTTACGATCCGATCCCAGGAGTCATCCTTCAGCGCAGGCATTGTTTCCGGGGTAAATCCGAAATGGAACAGGATCCTCTCGTCAAATTTCTCGCTGCGGTACATCAAGGGAGCCTCGTATATGGAATGCTCCACATCCACAGAGGAGATGACATCCTCCTCTAACACATTGCAGAACAGAGAGATTTTCGATTTGAGTTCGCGCGGGAGAACATTCTGGGTACGGCATATCAGTATATTCGGCTGGATTCCAAGCTTGAGCAGCTCCTTCACAGAGTGCTGTGTTGGTTTTGTCTTGGGCTCGCCAGCGGCAGAGATCGTGGGCACTAACGTCAAGTGAACATAGATCACGTGGTTTCTGCCCTGATCCTGACGGAACTGGCGGATCGCCTCGAGAAAAGGAACGGATTCTATATCGCCTACTGTTCCGCCAATCTCGATGATGACAAAATCCACATCCATGTCATGATTGCCGACGCGATAGATACGGTTTTTAATCTCGTTGGTAATATGGGGAATGACCTGAACCGTTCTGCCCAGGTAATCGCCCCTGCGCTCTCTTTTGATGACAGCTTCATAGATCTGCCCAGTGGAAACAGAGTTCAGACGGGTCAGTTTACTATTGGTATACCGGTTATAGTATCCTAAATCCAGGTCAGTTTCCGCCCCATCCCTGGTAACATAGACTTCGCCATGTTGAAAGGGGCTCATGGTGCCTGGATCCACGTTGATATAGGGATCCATTTTCATGAGCGCAACCTTAAAGCCCCTGCTCTCGAGAAGATTGCCAAGACTGGCCACTGCTATCCCTTTTCCTAATGACGAGGCAACGCCGCCAGTTACAAAAATATAACGTACCTTACTGCTGGATTCTTCGATTTCTTTCATATAGATTGTTTACTCTGATTCTTGCTTCCTGCACCAACTATAGAGGGGGCGAAGAGCACTCTCTTTGTCGTTTAATCGCATCAGGCCTCAGCTCCACTCTTGACAGAAGCTGCACTGCCCTCACCTTGAGCCGCTTTTTTATAAGATTCGCTACGATAGTCGGTCAGATAAAACCCGTTTCCCTTAAACAGAATTCCTGAACCGGCTCCAATGACCTTTTGCACCTGTTCCTGACCACAATTCGGACAAACCCTGATTGGTTCCTCTGTCATCTTTTGAAATTTTTCAAAGCTATGGCTGCAACTATTGCAAACATAATCATAAGTTGGCATTGGAAACACCTCGTTTATTAACATGAATTGATTTTTTATACTAAAAATAATACAAAAAGAAGGGGAAAATTGCCACCATCTTCCAGGATTTCATGGAAAAATCCTGAATTGTAAGCGGCCACACTGTGCAGTAGAGCGGGAAAAACAACTAAAAATTAATACAGGAGAGCGACAGGATGCGGCGGCAACTGCGCTACTCCGTTCCTGTCTCCCCGCTTTTTGAGGCAAGCCGGCGCAGGGTGTCAATCTGGAAATGTAGATCGTTCAGCCCCCTGGCAAAGCTCTCCTGAGTCATCCTATCCTGCCACTCTTCGCCTGCGGCCGTCGCCAGCAGGAGCAAGCGCAGCGCCTCCTGCTGCACCTGAGAAAGCCCATCACGGAACTGAGCCGGGCGGGTGCCGGCCTGCAAGCCAAAGCGGATTTTGCGCAACCAGGGCCAGCCCATGCGGAGAGCCTGAAACAGGGCAAAAGGTGCCAGCAACAGCAGGTGCGATTCCAAAAGATATTGACCGGCAAAGGTACTCCAGGAAAAATCCGCTCCCTGGAAGATCCGCAACCAACTCAACAAAAGATAGTCCGATGCCAGAAGGGAGAGGGAAAAATGATACCATCCCTGCGGCAACCCCAACAGGGAGAAGACGTAAGAGACCAGAATCAGAACAAAAAAAAGGATCCAGGTTTGCCAGCGCAAAAGAGAAAAGAGCGCGCTAAACGCTTTGGTCAGCCGCTTGCTGAAATCTTCAACAGCGGTGATTTTCGCCGCTATTTCTGCGCGCAGCGACTGGACATCTTGTATGAATCCAGCTATCTGTTGCGTATAACGATCCTGCGCCTTGCCCCCTTCCGGCCAATTGTGCAAGGCGCCAGGGTGAGCTGAAAACAGATATCCAGCCAAAATAGCACTAAAAATTATTGACAAGACGAGCTGGTTGCGCTTACGAGGCATAACGGTTCTCCTCAATGCTTTTTTGCAGCGATTTGGGAACCTCGTAAAGATCATAGACCAGATGATTCAGTCGCTGCGCGCGGAAAAAGTTCCGCTGATGCACAGGTTCTATTGACGTCTCCCTTTCCGATGGCTCTTTATCGTAAGAATTTTCGATATCGATAACCAGAGCCGAAAGCTCATCGGCCAAACCCTTTTCCGGCAAACGCAGCGGTATCTTTTCCAGGTCGCCTTTGAGAATCCGGTAAGCAAAAAATTTTGATTTGAAGTAATAGTTTATAAGATCAGAATTTAAGAGCGCCGCCAAAAATTCCAAGGATACTATTTCGTCCCTTAGATAAAAACCGTTGATATTATTCAGGTGATAACGGCGGTCGCGATCAATGGCAAAACGCAGCGAGCTCGAGATAAATTTATAAAGCAATTTTTTTTCTTTGCGGAAAAAAGAAGCGTCGCATACCTGCTGGAAGTGCTCCTGCCTGAAATAAATCCAGTTAGATGACGGCTTAATATGAAAGGGGGATAGATCGCGACCTACTATTACAGGTTCATGATCAAATTGCTGTTGAACCTGGCTCAAGAACTTTCGATTGTTGCCAGTCACAATACCCATATAAAAATTTCCGATTTCATGCATTCGTATATTGCCGCGCTCCACAATATCAAAAATTTTTTCACTATAGTTATCCTCTCTCACGGAAAAAATGCAATGAGCGTTAGAGAGAAATCTATCCTGTGAAAAATAACGCACGGCGTGCTCAGCACCAGCCTTCATGTATGCTACACGATGATAAAAAGGCATAAACTCTTTTTTCCATTGTAAAATGATGGCTGGGGCATAGACTCCGTAAAAGACATCACCCAGAGTTTGTATTGACAGCACCCTCCCTTTTTCGAGAAGTTCCTTTCGAATGAGCTGGTGCGCGCGGATGTTAAGAAGTGATTCAGGGATTAACTGGCTTAATACTCCCCCTTCAGTCAACCTATCCAGGGAGTGCTCTAAAAATGCTGTAAAGGTATTTACTTCACCAACACCAATTCTGTAATTCGCGCGCAAATGCGCCAATTCATGCGGCGAAATCTTTCCACCCCATGGAGGATTGCCGATCACCCAGGAAAATTTTGGCAGATCAGCCGTGTCCGCCGAGTTTTTCCATAGAAAACTTGCTGTCAATATGTTCCTTGGAAAGATATTCTTTATACCAGAAAAAAGTCCCAGGTTGACACGAGTAAGGAAAACGGCTATAGGGTCGATATCGATACCATACAA
Source organism: Leptospira biflexa (assembly GCA_020720805.1). Classification (GTDB taxonomy): domain Bacteria; phylum Spirochaetota; class DYNZ01; order DYNZ01; family DYNZ01; genus DYNZ01. Next base: position 18,058 of record DYNZ01000032.1, read on the forward strand.
AATATTTTCAAACAGCTCCATCCAAAAGGTAGTAGCGTCCGACTCGAACTCCGCCTGCCTCATTCTGATCTCTTTTGCAGCCTCTATCAAAAAAATACCGGCACCGCACGCAGGATCAAGGATTTTGTCTGGCATTTTTGCATTGGCTTTCAAAACATCGATGCCTGAACGCACCATAGACTGAACGAGAGGGATTGGCGTATAATACTGACCGTTCTTTTTTTTACGCTCGCGATAGGCAAACATCAACTCGTTGTAAACCATGCCGGTTACATGAGGATTTTCCAGGAAATGCCTTACATTGATCTTAGATAGGTGTTGAAAATAGGATTCGAGCTGCGTGTTGCAAAACGAGATCTGTTTTTGTGAGATGATATCTTCCTGAATTGGGAAAAAATAATCATTCGACGGTTGTTCGTCGCCAAAAACAAGGCGATAGCGCATGGCGATGATATAATTCAAAAAAGTCTTTATGGCTTCTGTTAGAAATAAATTTTCTGGATCAAGAGCCTGCTGCGGAGAAATCGCGCTAAGAACAATAGACCGAAAGGGGTAATGAACCAGAAGTTCAGACGAATCAAGCTGTTTCCTGTGACCTCCGATATTCATAGACTGCATGATAGTAATATCCTTCTTTGTTTAAATCCTGAAACTGTTTTTGCATGAACAGCCAGCTTAAGTTGCTATCTAAATTTCGGCTGGATGCCAGAATCCGCTCTAGCAGCTCTTTCCTATCATCGGCAGACTTTAATTTTTTTTGTAACTCTTTTAATGCGCTGTCGCCAGAACATAAGCTCCACTGCTTTTGCTCGATGTGATCCACATCGAGACGGAGCTGTTCCAGCCAGCGTATATCTTGATCTATATCGGATAATACATGCTGCAATCGCAGCCTTTCAGTACTTCCTTTACTAATAAATTTCTTTAATTCGCCAAATTTTTTTTCCAATAACCTGTGCTCTTCCTGCATTTGTCCCAGGAGACTCATGGTCGCCTCTTCCAGTATTAGATAGAGCTCCATTTCCTTCTGTCCCATCATAAACCTTCCTTCTTTATTGCTCTAACCGCGGAACGAGATTCCGCCCTGAGATCCGGCTCCCGGCGCCTGGCTTTTCTCCTCTTTTTGCGCTACCTGCATCCAGGCATCGCGCAGGCTCTTCAAATGACGCAATGGCTCTTCCATCATCCTTCTATCTTTGTTCATATTTGCCTCTATCAAACGTCGTTTGATATAAACATATATGCTCAAAAGATTCTGAGCGACCTCACCGCCGTTATCCATATTGAGGGAAACCATTAGCTCTGTAACAATATCCTGGGTTTTGATCAGTTTCGTGTTCACTTCGTCATAATTTTTAAAATCTCCAGCCAGGTGCATGGCCTCTTCCAAAAAGCGGATCGCTCCATTATATAACATGATGATCAATTCTCCCTGGCTCATAGAATCCACTTCTGCCTGTTTGTACTGCTGGTAGGGATTGCGGTTTATAAATGCCATATTTTCTTTCCTTTTTTCTTGCTTTGAAAAATATTTTTATAGGAGAATGACCCTGTTGCTATTACTATCGGCCTCGCGACCATTCAAGCTATACTCGAAACACTTTGGTTCTCGGGTTTTATACTGGCTAAAGGGTGCGTCGACATCGCTGGCATTGCCTTGCGATATCCGAAAACCAAAATGCCTTTAATATAAAATTCAGCGAAAGTCTTCCCAGGAGACAGGCTCAAGCCTTGTCACTGCCTGTGCCAGCTTTTTGCCGACAATCGAAAAAACATCGCTTGGTGAGAAACCATTTTGCGGGCGTAGAGCGACCAGATCCTCCTCGCGCAGTACACTGCCTTCGCGTAACTCTCTGGCAAAATAGATACCGCGCCTGCCAACGCTGTTACCCTCCTTCTCTTGGCTGGTGGGTTCTTTGGAAAAAAAACCCAATCCCTTGCCCAGCTCGCGAATCGAATCCACCATACTCTTAAATTCCGCCTCATCCGCAGAAAACAGGTGATCGGCTCCTCCGCTACCCTTGTCCAGCGTGAAATGCTTTTCGATAATACGAGCGCCCATAGCAAAGGCCATCACAGGCCCTGCAACACCCTGGGTATGATCAGAGAACCCGACCGGCAGACCAAGCTGCTCCACCAGGTAAGGGATGGTGTACCACCCTACCCTGGAGAGCGCAGCAGGGTATTCCGAAAGACAGTGCAAAACAATCAGGTTGTGTGCGCCGTTTTTTCGCAAAAACGCGATCGCTTTATCCACCTCGTCCATATCGGAGGCGCCAGTGGATAAGATAATTGGCTTCTGATATCGCGCCATTGGCGCTAACATCAAAAAATTATTTATATCCCCGCTGGCGACCTTGAACGCTGGTACATCAAGGTCTGCCAAAAAATGGACAGCGCGTGGAGAAAAGGGGGTCGAAAGGAAATCCAACCCCTGAAGGGTAGCTTCCTCGCGCAGCTCTCGGAATTGCGAAAAGGATAGTTCAGTCGAACGAAAAATCTCGAAAGCGCCGCTCATGTAATCCACCTCGGGGTGAACAAGCTCTTCTGCGGTAAACGTCTGAAACTTAACTCCATCCGCTCCGGCCCTTTTAGCGGCCTGAATTGTCGCCTTGGCCTTGTCGAGGTCCCCATCATGATTCAAGCCAATTTCAGCTATAAAATAGACATCCGCACTGATGGGATTTGTGCTGACCGCACTATACCATTGTAGAAAGCGGCTTGGGTTACTGCGGTTTTTATCTTTGGATGCTAACAAGAGCTCTTCGATCTGAGGCGATTCTTCCGTTTGCAGGGATACCATGGTCACTCCTCTAAGGCTTTAGAATTTTCAACTCGGTACGTCTGTTTTGCTGTCTGCCGCGTTCGTTTTGATTGTCCGCGCGGGGCTGCTGGTCGCCATACCCCCGAACCTGCATACGCCTGGTATCGATGCCACGCTTACCGAGCCAGCGTCGAACCGCTTCCGCTCTGGCAAGAGAGAGACGCAGGTTCACAGCAGCATCTCCCCTATTATCGGTATGGCCGGACAACTCCACGACCATATCCGGGTTTTGCTTTAAAAATTCATATAATAGCTGTAGAGCGGCCAGCGAGTTTGGCGTTACATCAGCGGTTCCAGTCTCAAACAGGATTTTCGGCAGAACAGCGGTTGCGCCGGAGCGAATTGGCGCCAGACGAAGTGTAATTTCCGCTCGGGAACCATCGATTTCTACGGTTTTCGGGAGATACCCTGGCGAGCGCGCTGTAACTTGCAGAACCTGATTCGGCCTAAGACGAAGAGTCAACTCAGTATGGCTCGCAAAGAAACGGGGTTCGGAATAAGCTGGATCCCAGAGATAGAGATCCGCCGTAACCCTTTTGCTAGATTCTTGATCCAGGATCACGATGCGCACGGTATGTTTTGCCGGTTGCAGAGCCTGCATAACACGGGGAAAGCTGACGCGAAAGATGTCAAAATGTTCACGTGTTCCCACCTTTTCGATGAGGCGGGAAAAATAGATATAACGGCCATCGCCAGATATCGAGAAAAAAGCCTCAAAAGCGCCGCTATTGACAGGCTCAGGCAGAGGTGTCACCTCACCAAAACTGCCATTTGCCAAAATCGGTACCCAGTAGATATCCCATTGCCGAATATTGCGATAGGATGAAAAAAAGATGCCGGCAGCTTGAGGATGAAACACAGGGCAGGCATCCATCGTGTGATTATTAATCGGATACGGTAGAGAGGCCACGCTGCGAAAGGAGTCGATTCCTGTTCCCAGAGGTCGCACCGAGGATAAGATCTGGGATTCACGCAGCTTTCCTTTGGGAAACCTTGTAAAAAGTAACACCTGTCCGTCCGGAGACAATACAGGAGTCTTCTCTGAATAGACTGAATTAATCGCACTTCCAAAAGGCAATGGGGTTGACCACTTGCCAGAGCCATCACGCAGGCTATAGTACAAATCTGAGGACTCTCTGGTGCTGCCGAGCCGGTTGGAGGAGAAGAGCAGCATCGATCCATCAGGGGTTAGAAAAGGGGTCTCGTCAATAGATTCGGTATTGACTTCGCTGATATTCCGAGGATGGCTCCAGGCTCCCCCAACCCAGCTTGATTCGTACAGATCTGTCTCGCCCCTGCCTCCTGGCCGATCCGACCCGAAAATTAATATTTTATGGTCAGCGCTGATCGTTGGAGAAAAATCGTGATAGGGAGAGTTTACAGATTCGGGCAGACGCTCCACCTGTAGATCGGATGCGAGTGTGTACACGCTCATCTGCTGCGTCCTGATAGAACCAGATGCCGTCAACAAAAGTAAGACCAGCAACAAAAGAGCTACACTTGGTTTACGGGGCATATCTCATCCGATCTTTCCATAGAGAAAAACCCCTGTGGATTTTTCTCTTTTTCTCGACAAATCCCGCGCTCTATCCGGTTTTTGATCGACTTGCGCATCAAAGGTATACCAATAAGCATCGATGCTTCGATAAACTTAGATGGTGAGCCTGCGATTCATCGAGCTTGTCGAGATGTCGAACCACAGCACAAGATTTACTTCGATAGACTCAGTACAAGTGACCGGTTAGGCATTGCCATAACCGCGTCCTATCGACCTTGGTATAAACAGTTGCGGGATGTCCTGACTGCATGGCATTGCCTTGCGTCGGGTAATGCCAGGTCGTGGTATAACCAACGTCCTTTTGGCACAGAGTCCATTGCAAACAGTATACGAAAGGCATTTTGGTTTTCGGATATCGCAAGGCAATGCCAGCGATGTCGACGCACCCTTTAGCCGGTATAAAACCCGAGAACCAAAGTGTTTCGAGTATATATTATCGGATGCGCTCGATCATTTCTAAAAATGGTGTTTATTCTATGCAGAAGACTCTTTTCCCGAAACAGGTCCATATCATCCAGAAGCGCATTGAGCCCTCCTATTCACCGCTAGTTCGCCATGGACTGAAGGAACCCGGCACGGTAGCACTCCTGCCCGAGTATTTCAATTTTGGCCAAAGCTGGCGCGATATCGAAGAGGGGGTAGAAGCCGGGCAACGGGAGCTGGACTACCTGCGTAACCTCTCTGCGCGCCACGGCAATCTGATCGTAGCCGGATCTGTCGTAGAAAAGGAGAGTGTGAACGGAATACCCTTCTATTTTAACCGTTCGCATGTTCTCTATGAAGGCAGGGATCTCGGTTTTTTTTCAAAAATAAATTTATATAAGGACGAAAGGAAAATTCTTACTGCAGGGACAGAGCCAGTCATTTTAGATACTCCCATGGGCTGGATATCGATCCTGATCTGTGCCGATGTATTGATTCCTGGCATTTTTGAATCTATTCAGGCTGAAGCTGCCAGGTCGGGTCGCTACCCCCTTCGCGCCATCTTTTGCCCGACTACATCGCCGCGTAAAAATGAGAGCGAGCAGACCAGACGAGAACGCGATCAACAAATCTATGGCCGGGCAGCGGTGGTTTGTCAATGCCCCATTTTGAAATCATGCGCGGTTGGCGAGATTCGCGGCAATCGGGTCCAGGGCCGAAGCCTAGCAGCCTATGCGAATGGAACCATTCTCAATGCCGGAGATATCGACAGCGAAGAGATTCTCCAGATAAAAATTTGATCATGCTGATATGGTAAACCCCGCTCCCCATCTAGCACAGGTAAGCGTTATCATGCCGAATCATGATCGTACCGACCAGTTATTCCAGGCCGCTCTTTCGGTGCATCGGCAAACCTTTCCTGATTGGAGATGCTACATTATTGACGACGGCTCCACGCCGCGCCTAGTCTCTGATGTGTATACGAAAATTCAGATGCTGGATAGCCGATTTACAATCCTATACCAAAATCGGCGCGGTGTCAGTAGCGCCAGAAACCTCGGTATCCTCTGGTCCAGAGAGCCCTGGATCGCCCTACTCGACTCCGATGATCTGTGGCAGCCGACAAAGCTGGAGCGGCAATTGGCAGCGGCACAAAAGGAACAACCCACGCTCTGGCATACCGAAGAGATCTGGATTCGCAATGGCGTGCGCGTAAATCCAAAGCAGAAGCACCGGAAGGGAGGCGGCGACCAGTTTCTACGTTCTCTCCCCTTTTGCATTATCAGCCCGAGCGCCGCTCTCTTCCCGCGTTCCAAACTAAGCCGCTGGGGAGTGTTCGATGAAAGATTTCCCATTGCCGAAGATTACGATCTCTGGCTTCGGGTAACCTCTAACCAGGAGGTCGGCTTTCTGGAAGAGCCGCTAACCATCAAACAGGGAGGACACGAGGACCAGCTCTCCCGCGCTCCGCTTATGGACTATTGGCGATTGCGCAGTCTGGAAAAAATATTTCTCTTCGGCAATCTGAATCTCCAGCATAAACAGGCTGTGCAGATGGAGGCTGGGAAAAAAATCGAAGTTCTGGCAAACGGCGGTCGTAAGCGTCAAAATCTTCATCTGCTTCACGAATTAAATAGAATGAAACAAAATATACTAAAGGCATTTTGGTTTTCGGATATCGCAGGCAATGCCAGCGATGTCGACGCACCCTTTAGCCAGTATAAAACCCGAGAACCAAAGTGTTTCGAGTATATGAATGGCAATCGCTACAAAGAAGAACCTTCGCAACCATATCCTCAGAAGGAGAGACAATGAATACGAAGAACTCGATTGAGAGTACGAACATATACTGTTTGCAATGGACTTTGTCCTGCAACCGTTTATACCAAGGTCAATAAGGACGCGGTTATGGCATTGCCCAACCGGTCAAATTCGATGCTTATTGGTATACAGGCAGTCATTTTCGATATGGATGGAGTGATCCTTAACTCCATGCCGACCCATATCGAGGCCTGGCACCAGGCTTGGCGGGAGCTTGGTTTCCATGTCGACCATGAGGAGATCGCAAGCATGGCAGGTATGCCGCCAGAAGAAACAGTACGAGCAGTCTGCTCTAGCCAGGGCCGAAGCTACCATCCTGAGCTTATCGATCTGGTAACGCAAGTTAAAAGCAGAATCCGCAAAGGGATGGCACCGGATCGCCCTTTTGCGGGCATATCATCCTGCATTCAATTTTTAGATGAAAAAAATGTGCCTATGGCTGTGGTCTCCGGCAGCCGCAGGGCGAATGTCCAGGCTAAGATGGAGCAATTTTTCCCAAATCTATTTTCGGTGGTTATTGGCCACGAGGACACTGCCAGGGGAAAGCCGGCACCTGACCCGTTTCTTTTGGCGCTAGAACGGTGGCGTCAGAAAAAATTTTTTATTTCTCCGGAACGATGCTTAGTGATCGAGGATGGAATAGCGGGTATAATCGGCGCCAAAAACGCTGGTATGCGCACAATCGCACTGGCGACCACCTTGTCAGTATCCCAACTTACAGGTGAAGCGGATGAAATTGCAGCAGATCACGCCGGCCTGCTCGATCTGCTCAGGAAACAGGTATACTCCCTTTAACCATGCAAGCGCTCTTCCAATTTCTTTAAGGATACAGGCATGGCTGTCCCCAGGGGTTGCGCGAAGAGTGATACTCGAAGTTCGCGGAATAAAAACGCTGTAAGCATCGCCTCCCGGTTCCAATATTGCCTGCGCCAATCTGAAAAGCGAATCTCAAAATCGTTCCACAACTGCTCGGCCAATCGCCATTGCGACATTTTATCCTGGTCTTTGCGTAAATTTTCTTCGGCCTTTGCCAGACGATACAATAGCGCCTGGATATACTTCGGATAGAGAGCCAGCCATTCGTGAGGAACCCAGGATATTCCCTCTTCGGGAAAAAGTTGATAAATCTCATGGGTTATATCAACCAGAGTAACCTGAAGATAGGCATAATTTTTTTTACCAACTTCTTTCAGTTTTTGCAGCAGACCTTCACGGTGCTTCACTATCGACTCCAGAAGATCAAGGGTATCGGCAAGATTTTTTCTGATAAAATGCCAAACCTCCTCCGCTAATCCAGGTTCAAGAACCCATTCCTCTCTTTGCGCCAGAAACCAACGCGTCAGCATCCAAACAATACCTGTTTTTGCCCCTTCAGGCAGGAGCTGCTCAAGGCGTCCTTCCAGCAGCATTTTTCGGGAGAGCTGAGTGGCAATCTCTTTACGATCGCCCTCGGCAAGAAGCGTGCCATAATAGTAGGGCAACGCACGGCGGGTGCTGTCCAAGGCCTCCTCAAACCGGGGGAACACCCAAAGCAAACAAGCTCCGCTATCCATTTTCAAACCTGGATAAATGGATAGCGTACAACCTTCCTGGTCAGAATTTTTTTTATCAATCTTCCGCAACAAAGGCGGATCGACTATACTGCTGGCGGCTCGCTGATGCCAAGGAAAAAAATGATTTTGCATGATGCAGCGGTCATACTCTTCCCGAAACTGCCTTTGCAGCGAAGCAAGATCCCGATCTGCGCCAAGAACCTTCCCCTCAGCAGAGAGCACCTCAATTCTCATCCTGTACTGAAGCGGCAGTTTCAGCTCTGCCATGGTGAGATGATCTGCCCCGCACTCACTCTCCTGGCAGTACCGGGAAAGAAACATAGCCAGGACCTCCAGCAAAGAGTGGTTTTCCTCTTTTTTCTCAGTGGCAAATTTTTCAAATTCTGTAAAAAAAATATCCCGGCCAGGGAGCGCTCTGCGCAGCCGCTTTGGCAAATGATCCAGGAGAGTTTCAATTTTCGCCTGGAGCAGTCCTGGTATCAACCAACTCAGGGCGGATTGACTGATCTGAAAAAGATAAGGCAGCGGCAACCGAAGTGTGACTCCATCTTCTACGGAATCCGGCGCAAATCGGTAATGGAGAGGAAATTCGCAACCATGTATCCGGATCTTGTCTGGAAACAGGATCTCGATCTGGTGCAGCTCCCAGAATTGTGAGATCTCCTCTTCAGAAAAAAATAGTTTCTCGCGCTCAGACGCATCGGCATGCTTCCACCATCGGCGCAGGCTCTCGCTGTCAACGACAGACTCGGGCAAGCGCTCTTCGTAAAAAGCATAGATCTTTTCTGCGTCTGCCAGCAGGGATCGACGCCGCAGACGCTCCTCCGTTTCGACCGCCTTTTGGAACAAGAATTGGTTGTGAATTTGAAATGCTAAAGGTTGCTTTGCTTCAAAGCCGACAGCGAGAGCGTTGCGCAAAAAAAGCGCCCGGGCGGCTGCAGGATCAAGATGGCGCAGTAACACCTTTTTCTGTTTTTCAACCTGCAACCCCATAAAACTGCCGCGACGATAGATCATGGCAGCCTCTGCATTGCTATCCCAGAAAGGATCAAAATATTGATAGGAAATCTGCCCTGCAGCCAATTCTAGAATCCACTCTGATTCGATAGAGGCGTTGATGTGTCCCCATACTCGTTGGGTCTCCAGAATGGCGAAGGAGACGATCCACTTCTCTTTGGATTTGGCCAGAGCCGAATAGGGAGCAATTAAAAATTTTTTTCCTTTCGTTCCCTGATACATCTTTTTTTCAGTTAAAAAAGAGATATGACTGAGAAAACCAGCCAAAATCGATTTATGGATATTCGCATAATCGATCTCATCATCATGGCCGGCTTCGGCAATCAGCCAACCGCGTGCCTGCGCCAAACGAACAATCTGAGCATGCAGATTGAGCCATTCGCGTACCCGGATATACGAAATGTGATTAAGCTGACAAAATTTCTTGAATTGATTTGTGGAGAGTTCGCGACGCTTACCTTCTAACATCTTCCATCGCTCCCAGTATTCGAGAAAATCGCTCCGTTTCCGAACCGCCTCAGCCTGCCCCTCGCTCTCAGGAGCCGGCTGCTGCGCATCGGCCTTCGATCTTTTTTCCCTGGGATCCTGCACCGATAACGCTGAGGCAATCGCGAGTATCTCCCGCATCACCCCCTGGCGCTGCGCCTGCACGATCATCCTAGCCAATCGAGGATCTAATGGAAAAACAATCATATCCCTACCAATATTGGTTATCTGGTAGGGAGGTTGCTGGGTAATCGCGCCAAGCTCAATCAAAGTTCTGTATCCGTCCTGGATCATTCTGCAATCAGGCGGATCCAGAAAGGGAAACTCCTCCATGGCGCCCAGCTTCATAAACAGCATCTGCAAAATAACTCCGGCCAGGTTCACCCTGGTAATTTCAGGCGGAGTGTACTCTTCTCGGGAATCAAAATCTTCCTGGGAAAGAAGCCTGATGCAGAGACCATCGCTGGTACGCCCGGCTCGTCCCATGCGCTGCTTGGCCGCAGATTTGGAAATTTCTTCCACGGGAAGTTGATCGATGCCGCTGCGCGGATTATAGCGCTTGATCTTGGCCAGGCCGCTATCGATAACAAACCGGACATCCGGTATGGTAATTGAGGTCTCCGCTACATTGGTGGCCAGAACAATTTTGCGCCCGGCAAACTGCTGGAAGACCTTATTCTGTTCAGCTACGGAGAGTCGTGAGTAGAGAGGCAGAAGCACAACATGGCGAGGAAGATTCTGTTCCAAATGGCGCTTGACCTCCCTGATCTCATATTCACCAGGAAGAAAAACCAGGATAGCGCCGCTGTCAAACTGGATGCACTCCCTAACTGCACGCAGGACGGATCGGGGCAGATTTTCCAGAGTGGCCTCTTCATCGAGGATAGAGCGGTACACGAGCTCTACAGGATAGGTCTTTCCCGGTATCATGACAATTGGCGCATTGTCAAAAAATTTTGATAACTTTTCCAGGTCCATAGTTGCAGATGTGATGATAATCTTGAGGTCGCGGCGCCGAGGCATTAGTCTCTTGAGATATCCCAAAAGGAAGTCTACATTTAGCGAGCGCTCATGTACCTCATCGATAATCAGCACTTCGTATGCGTTCAAAAAAGGGTCATGAAGCATCTCCGCCAGCAGAACACCGTCTGTCATAATTTTCACAAAAGCCTGATTGCTAACCTCCCCGCTAAAGCGAATTTTATAGGCGATCTGACTACTATCGCTATCGCCAAGCTCCTCAGCAATACGGCTGGCGATCATGCGGGCTGCTACCCGGCGCGGCTGGGTATGCCCAATGAAAGCTCGCCTGCCAAATCCAAGCTCCAGTAGCAATTTGGGGATCTGTGTGCTTTTACCAGAACCTGTTTCGCCGTGAACAATGATCACCTGATTTTGTGCTATGGCCTGGCGCAGCGGCTCAAGGTGGTGATAGATCGGTAGATGCTCTGGATAGGCAATCTCTACGGGAGCCCTCCTGCGTTTTAAGGCAAGGTCGCGCTGGGACTCCTCAAGGCTGGCTCGCCAGTTCGGGATCGCTTTGTCTCTGTCCGACGCCTTTGCCAGGGCAGCAAGCTTACGCCGCAAATAAAAAAAATCCTTACGGAAGATATCCTGCTGCAAAAAGGCAAGCTCTCTCTCCAGCTCCCGTATGAGATCAGGAGTGTTGCCCGCTGGCTCTCTATCTTTTCCTTTTTTTTCTGACATAGATTCAAAACTGCAACACCCTATCGATGTGTAAAGCGCAAAAGCAATAGCAGAGGAAAAGCTAAAGAGAATTGACAAATGAGATAGAGCATCCGCTCTTTGAGAAACAAGGGTGTAAGTCTTAACCAAGACAGGATCAGCGTTATACTAAAGGTATTTCGGTTTTCGGATATCGCAAGGCAATGCCATGCAGTCAGGGTAACCTGCAACTGTCAATGCGATGTGCACGGATGCACGAGTGTCGCGGGTGACAGGAA
>DYNZ01000408.1 GCA_020720805.1 Leptospira biflexa
CCAGGCTGACCAGAGAAAAATTCTTTGTCGGCCTTTGTGACGTACTGCAAATAATGAAATTTATTGAGCATTTTGCGTTTCTTGAACTCGCGCTGGAAAGCTAAAAACAGCTCTTTAGCATACTGCCGCCATGCAGTTTTGCTTATCATGATACTTGTCATAGCGGAGGAGGGCCAGTCAAGCCCAGATTTCATGAGTGCGGCTTTGGTATTGGTCAAAGAAGTACCTTTATCATTGATGGCCTCGACCCAAATATCTTCACAAAATTCAGGGCGAATTTGATCCAGCAAATCCTTCACTCTACCTTTTTCAGAGGGGAGAACCGGGCAGATCATCCCATAAGTACGATACCCATTATCCTGGAGCCAATGAAGGGCCGCGACTCTTTCCTTAATTGGAGATGCGTTGGTTTCAATCGACCGCGATATTTCATCAAGGCATGTACCTGTGGAAAGACCATAAGAAACACGGTCTTTATAATCGCTCAAATTCTTTGCAACCTCTGTAGTATTAGAGCTTTTAGAGAGGATGCGAACCTGTAAATTCGACCTTGACAGTATCAGCATAGCGGCTGCTGATGTCATATTAACATGCTCTGTGGTTGCGCAGGGGTCACATGTCGTGCAGAAGAAGACTGTTGACGTATCTTCAGCAGAAAATTTCTTAAGATCCCGGGTCACCGTGTCAATCAGATTGTCATATTCACGATAATTGCTGATACAGTCCCTTGCGTGCCCTTGCTCGGCTAACATTTTTACGCTGGGATGTGTAACGGTAGATCTGGAACGTAGCAGTAAGCACAGCCGAACTGACAAACATTGCCAATATTGACAGAGTATTTCGCCAAGAGTTTTTTCTCAAAGGCCTTCGATGGTGCGATCCCTGTATTTGCAGAGTATCGAAAATAAGATTTTTTCATAAATCCTCCTTATGGATTATGGTTGATAATTCCATCCATAATAAGAAGGAAAAAAACTTGCGTCAACTATCATTGTTATATCAATCAGATACGGAAGTATTCTCGGGAATCTCTGGGATGTAACGGGCTATATA
>DYNZ01000033.1 GCA_020720805.1 Leptospira biflexa
AGTGTCGCGGGTGACAGGAAGTCACAGGAGCGACCGACGTCCACGGATGGACTAGAGTCAGATTTTTGTCCGTCCATGGACAAATCTGCAGGCGTACATCCATGTACGCACTCAGCGACTCCACGGATGGAGAAGAGCTGACCCAAGGTCGATAAGGACGCGGTTATGGCATTGCCCAACCGGTCAAATCTTGTGCTGAGTTTATCGAAGCATCGATGCTTATTGGTATAAAACCCGAGAACCAAAGTGTTTCGAGTATATTTTGAGCTATTTTTTTCTATAATACTCGAGAGTATTGGAGAGCTCTTTGCTATAAGTGCGCTCCAAAGGAGTTAGGTCGGTTTTTGCTGCCATACGTTTCTGCTCCTTCAGCAAAGTTTCCACAACAAATTCCGCATTGTAATCCGTTTTCAGGTATTGTAACATATAGAGAAAATATCTTTTAAGGCGAATATCGGGATTTTCCATACCAACCATCAACCTCGTTACAGCAGCGTATCCCAAACGGTGCATGGCCATAGGGTATGTACTGCCATTGCGATGCCAGAACTCCTGAAAGGAGATCGTTCGCAGATACTCTCTGTTCTTGGTTCTCAACTCTTCTGCAAAATCGATACGACGCCGTATCTCCAAATTCCACTCGAGGAGCCTGGCCACGGAGCGCTTTGGCCTGGATTCCAGCCATTTTTCCATCCAAACCTGAGAAAAAGGGAGTTCCAGCCTGCCTATCATCAGCAGAATATCCTCCTGCACCTCGATCGATGCAGCATACGGAAGAGCTGTTATCATACAACCAGACAAGGTAGGCCATTTGACAGCTAGATAATCCTCTTGAAAATCTCCAAAACGAAGGAGATCAAGCTCCTTATAGGTTATTGTCTTTATGGTAGCAAGGCAATCCTGCCGGAGCCGGCCTCTGAGGTCATCCCTGCGAATCTGCTCACTTTTCGTCAGGGTAGGATATGGCATCTTTTGTGGATTTGCTGATACAGATTCAGGAAGCTGCAACAGGATTAAAAGGGACAAAAGTGGGAAAAATAAAACAGAATGCGACAATATATTTTTTTTCTTAGAAGAAGTAAAAAATATTGCCGTTTCGGTCTGGTTATACGTATATAGATATAAGGTTTTTGTGAGGAACGGTACCCCCCCTAAAAAACCGATCCTCCCCCAAACCCATATTAATCGTGATAAGGGGTATGTCATGCAAGGAGTTATCGTACTGATGATGCTTGCCATACCAGTTCTCGGTTTACTTGGTTTTCTTCTCTATGTTGGCTGGATGAGAAAGGTAGAAACACCACAAAAAGGATAATCCTTTCCACGCTTAGACTACAATTCCACACGGCCACTCAAGGCTCTGGAAAGGGTTAAAGCGTCAGCAAACTCTATCTCTGTTCCCATGGGCAGACCAAGGGAGATTCTCATTGTGCGCAACCCTCTTTGCTTCAGCTCCATGCTGAGTGTCAAAGAGGTTGCTTCTCCTTCTGTAGTAGGATTTAGTGCAATGATAGCCTCCTGAAAATGGTTCTGTTCCAAACGTAACAGCAGCTCACGGTATCGCAAACTGGCAAGGTCAATGCCATCCAGGGGTGAAATCAACCCACCCAGACTATGGTAATGACCCTGGTAAATTCCTGTATTTTCAATATTGATAATATCCTGTGCTTTTTCTACGATGCAGATCTGTTCAGGATGACGGCGGTGGTTGGAGCAAAAAGGACACTGATTCGTCTCCACTGGAAAAGCACATAAAGGACAGGGTTTAAGTTTTTCTTTCACATTCTCAATGGTCTGCGCCAGAACCCTGCTCTGTTCTACCGGCATCTCCATGATATAAAAAGCCAAGCGCCGGGCTGTTTTGGGACCGATCCCTGGCAATTGCCCTAAGCTCTGTATTAACCTTTTTAACTCTGGAGGAAAGTAAGGATTATTCAAGATCACGATTGAAACCCTACCCTACCGAATCAAATCTTTCAACTGGTTCTCCATCTCTGGGGTCAGATTGAGATTTTTGGTCAATTGTTTCATATTCTCCGCCACAGCAATCTTGGCTTTATCCAGCGCCTCATTGACCCCTGAAATAATCAGCTCCTCTAGCATATCAAGATCGCGAGGATCAAACAGCTCTCGATTGATTTTAATATTGTGGATTTTCTGATCCCCGCTGGCAATCACCTCAACCATCCCGGCTCCTGCAGAGGCGCTCACTCGAATCCGCGCCGCCTTCTCCTGGATCTCCTTAAAATTTTTATGAATATCCCGGGCTTGACCCAGCATATTCATAAAATCGCCTAATCCTTTTAACATGAGATTGTATTCCTTCCTGTATTTCTACTCATCCTGTGGTGAATCCTGCAAATATTCACTACCATCTCTGCGGGCGTAATGGCGCGCTCTTTCGATATCGCTTTGGCTGATCTCCGTCGCCTCAAACAGATTTTTCGCCCTGTCAAAAAGACTAACCTCATTTTTCGGTTCCGTTGACGCGGGAGCCGTCTTTTCCACCGGCGCGGGTGTCGGCGCAGACGCCAGCGGTTCCACTATATTTTGCTTTTGCGGAGGCTGCTGCAATTGCCTCTTTTTCTCTTCTGGATGGGAGGCAGGCTCTGGCTTCTGGGTTTTCCCAGGAGTGCGGACCTTGGTAACTCCTGAGCTTTTCTCCTCCTGAAAACCGAGCTTGGTGGCCAATTGCCGCAGCAAACCAGAGATATCCGGCTGCTGCAATAGCTCAAGAGCTTTGAGAAAGGTCATCTCTACCAAAATCTTTTCATCTTGAAAAAAGCGCAAATCCGGCAATATTCCCTTGAAAAGGTCATACAAAAGATGGAGCTCGTCTGTCTCAAACCCCTGGGCAAGATCCGCCAGTTTTTCCATCTCCTGCACAGGATACTGCAGCAGTTCGGGATCTGACACCCCCTGACGCAAGAGCAGTAGCACGCGTAGAAAATCCAATAACCCATGCAGAAAACGTCCTGCATCGAGTCCTGAGATATAGTTCTGCTCCAGGATTCGCAAAATTCCAGAAAAATCAGATGCACCAAGATTGCTGATGAGTTCGAAGTAGAGATCCAAACTCAAAATCCCTAAAATTTCGCGCACATCCTGCACAGTTAAAGTTTTATCGGCTCTGCTTTCAACATACGAAAGAAGCTGCTCCAGCACCGATTGGGCGTCGCGCATAGAGCCTCCGCTCTGTCTGGCGATCCAGAAGAGAGCCTCCTCTTCTGCCTGGTATCCCTCCTCTGTGACGATTTTCGACAATGCCTTGCTCATAACCGGCAGAGGAATACGCCGGAAAGAAAATTTTTGACAACGGGATAAAATCGTGGCAGGTATTTTATGTATCTCA
The DNA here is from genome assembly GCA_020720805.1 of Leptospira biflexa. Lineage (GTDB taxonomy): Bacteria > Spirochaetota > DYNZ01 > DYNZ01 > DYNZ01 > DYNZ01. The sequence goes on from DYNZ01000033.1 coordinate 3,353, forward strand.
GTTGTCGCCAGAATAAAAATGATATGCGACGGCGGCTCTTCAATAATCTTCAGCAATGCGTTAAAGGCTGCCGTACTCAGCATATGAACTTCGTCAATGATGTAAATCTTATACCGGGCTGAGATAGGAGCAAATTTGGCGTTTTCTCGCAGCTCTCTCACATTATCAACGGAGTTATTACTGGCTCCGTCGATTTCGATAACATCCATGCTTGTACCGGAGGTGATAGTCAGACAGGATTCACACTCGCCGCAAGGATGGATATTCGCTCCCTGGCTACAGTTGAGGCTTTTGGCCAGGATTCTGGCCATCGAAGTTTTTCCGACTCCGCGCGGTCCGCTGAATACATAGGCATGCGCCAGACGTTGAGCCTGTATCGCGTTGCCGATGGTCATCGTCACATGCTCTTGGTAGAGCAGATCGGAGAAGCGCTGCGGTCTATATTTTCGGGCTATGACAAGATGGGACACAACATTCCTCAAATCATTAAAAAACTGTTAATATGGTACGCAAAAAAGAGGTGACAGGCGCCTGCTCCCGAGCGTCCTCAATACCTTCGCGAACCTCTCCCAGCAGGTTCTCTGAGCGTTCTACCAGGTTGTTTACTTCGTTGTAAGCCTCCGAATCATTAACCAATTTACCAAGAGTTCCCTGACCGGTGTTGACCTTCTGCGTTATATTACGGATATTCTTGATTGTTTCATTGACATTGGCCCGATTCTCATCGATCAATTCGCTCATGCTTGTGAACGGATCTTTATAACTAACGCCCTGCAGCAACTGTCCGTTAAACTCCTTCAGGACGATTGGATTCGTGTCCGTTCCCGGATGGATACTGACATATTTTCCGCCGATGGCGCTTTCATTGCGTATCTCAATATGATAATTTTTGTAAAGAGGAACAGATTTTTCCAGAGAAACATCCACCATAACGATGTGATCCATCACTTTCAGCTCTTTTACCCTGCCTAGATCGACACCGAGTATCCTTACTTTCGACCCCTTGCGCAACCCCTCAGCATTATTAAAAGAGATCTTCAATTTGTAGCTATAGTCGGTAAATTGATCGACCCTGCGAATGATGGTATAATAGGCGACAAATGCTATAGACACGATCACAAGCATACCTACAGCGGCTTGGTGCCATAAAAAGGATTTTTGCTTCATCTGTGTTCCCCCGTGCGCATGATTCAATATCTTGTGGCCGGATTATAAACCGGCTTGTTGAGATCTATCAGCGTTCGAATCCAATCCAAACGCTTGAGGTCATGGTTCTCGAATTGTGTCATTCTCCGGTAGTCCGTTGTTACGCCTTTGGCTTCCTCAAGAAATTTTATCAGCAACTGGTAGCTTTTCTCATTGAGTGCCAATTTCCCCAGTGTACCCTTCTCTTCATCCACTTTTTTCGACACCTCTTCGAGATTTTTAACAATTTGTGAAATCAAAAAACTATTTTCTGCGAACATTTTGCTGACGGTCGTAATGGGATCCGCTATGCCGTGCCCGTAGAAGGTCTGGCCATGCAGGGATGATGTCAGTTTTTCATGGTTCTCGTCGCCTGGCTCCAACTCGATATAATATGCCCCAGCAAGGTTACGGGGTTCCATCAAGATTCGATAATTGGAATAGACTGCGATATCTTCCGATGAGGCGATCCGTACCATGGACTGGTTGTTTTCTACTTTCATTTCCTTCACCATCCCGATATCCTTACCAAACACCCGAAAACGCGCGTCCTTGTACAGGCCATTGACCTCATCAAAGCTTATCCAAAACTGAATATGGTAGGTTTCCTGCATCTCCTCTAGCCGTACTACAGCATAGTAATAGACCAACCACCCGGAGCCTGCGATAACCGCTAACACCGATAGAACCTGAAACCACAAATTCAACACTTTCCTCATTATCACTCCTTGCCTATGGGGCCCTCTACATCCCCATGTATGAACTGTTTGACGATAGGATTGGTTGACTGCTGGATGATCTCCGGCGTATCATAGGCGATAATTTTGCCCCGATAGAGCATGGCAATACGGTTGGCAATGGTATAAGCAGAGCCCATATCATGGGTAACCACAATGGTAGTCACCTTTAGCTCTTCCTGCAACCTGAGAACGAGATAATTGATGACATTGGACATCACGGGGTCCAATCCTGATGTCGGCTCATCATAGAGCAGTATCTCTGGCTCTGTTACGAGGGCCCGCGCCAGACCTGCTCTTTTTTTCATTCCTCCAGATATTTCCGATGGAAATTTATTTTTTGCGTCGCGCATATCCACCAGATCCAGTTTTTCATCAACAATTTTCTCTATCTGGCGCTGGCTCTTTCTGGTTTTTTCAATCAGCGGCAAGGCAACATTTTCCCCTACCGTCATCCAGTTCAGCAACGCTCCGGATTGGAACAATACCCCCATCTTTTGCCGAATTTGACGCAATTTCCGACGTGAACTTCCATTGACCTGGATTCCATCCACAAAAACCTTGCCATCGTCCGGCTCCATCAGGCCAATGATATGCTTGAGGGTAACGCTCTTGCCAGTGCCCGAACCACCAATAATAACACAGGTCTCTCCACGCAGGATTTCCAGATGCACCCCGCGCAGGATCTCTCTACCGCTCAGGGATTTTTGCACATTTTCCAGTCGAATCATCGCCTCCATCGCTGCCTACCTGTAAAAAAGCCCTGTTATGAAGTAGCCAAAGATAATAATCAAAAGAAGCGACTGAACTACCGTCAACCTTGTGGCGCGACCTACTCCAAGGGCACCACCACTTGCGGTTAATCCCTGACCGCAGCTTACAGCTCCGATGGTCACCCCAAAGACATAGGATTTGAGAAGCCCCACATAGATATCCTTGTTCTCCAGGGTCTCCAGGGCATTCTTGAAATAGACATCTGTGTCTAACAGTAGCTGTGTCTTTGCCACCAACGCGCCGCCAATCACACCCAGGACATTGCTGTAAACAGTGAGAACTGGTACCATCAAAGCCAGCGCCCAGATCCGGGAGAGAACCAGAAAACGTACCGGGTTAATATCCATGACGCGAAGGGCATCGATCTCCTCGGATACGGACATAGTTCCGATCTCTGCCGCTATGGCGGAACCAACAGATGCGGCAATGATAATGGCAGTCATAAATGGACCCATTTCACGCACCATGCTGTTCAAAATCACAATGCCTACATACTCCTCTGTTCCGAAACGCGACATCTCAATCCCGGTCTGTAGAGCCAAAATCATGCCGGTAAAGAGGGCAACAATGGAGACCACTCCCAGGCTGCGCACGCCGCTGATGAACATCTGGCGAAAAAAATCCTCACGCCGATTCCAGAGGTCATAGGCAAAAAAAAGAGTCGATAGATAAAGATGAAAGATAAAGCCAACACGCAGCACAAAGTCAGCAAGAATCTGATAGAAATATGCAAAAAAATGGAGGATAAACATAAGAATCCAGGACGCCGGTGGGCTATTTAGATTTTTATAAACCAGAATAATGTGGTCTGGCTCTTTTTCTCCTCTTTCTTATCTTTCTTAGACTTTTTGGTGTCAATGCTATTTTCCTTAGCCTGTAAAAGAGTATCATATTCAAAAAGGCCATACAGGAAAGATATTCGGTGCCCAGAGCCCTGTTTTGAGGTGAAGCTCACAAGCAAAGGGATCTGCCAGTGCTGCGTGTCCCCTATCTCCCAATGGGAGAGTAACCGGAAGAAGAGAGAGAAATAGCGAAACTTCTGCTGGTAACTCTCTTCATTCAGAAGCTGTGGATCTGTCTCAGCAATGTACTTTTCACGGTTCGAGAGGCGGTTAAAGCTGACACTCTTCACCGTGATCAACGACCAAACCGGCGAAAAAATGCGGTCTATATCGCTTTCCCTGCTGTAAAAAAGAGGCGAAAGCATATTAAACCTAAAATCTCCCTGTTCCGAGTCATCAAGGTAGTGAAAAAACGGCCAAAACTTCATAAAGAAGGAGCGCTTTTCCGGAAAACCGGTGCGTGCGCTGGTTCCGTAGCGTTCAGAAACCCAGAGCATTGGTAAAAAGAAGGTCTGTCGGGTTCGATAGCGATTGGTAACATTTTCCATATCAAAATAGAAGGGTGTGATATAGCGCGCGCTCTTCTTGCGGAATTTGTAGATGCCATAAAAAGGGAAGAAATAACGTTTATAGGTATAAGGATTACGGACATCTTGAATCTGAATCAATGGCCAGGGCATATTGTACTCGCGCGCACCGGTTTCCTTATCTGCTCCCCAGGAAAAAAAGGGATAAAAAAGAGAAAAAGAGCGAGCCCCATCCCGGATCTTAAACCCGTACACAGGCATAAAAAAACCGAGACTCTGCGGTGAAGAGGAGTTTAAAAAATTTCTTTCATAATAAAAGAATGGCCAGAGAAATCCCCATTTTTGATAAGAGCCGGTTATTTCCGTGTATCGATAAAAGGGAAACATCCGAATCTCCGTTCGATTCGGTCCCTTACCCATCATAAAAAAGGGGTAATAGAGCGAGGTGGCGTAGTAGCTTGTCCTGGAATCTCCGTACTTTACCCAGATAGGAAACAGAACGAACGTAATATAATCTGTTATCAACTTACCGCGAATCGTTCCCCCAAACGGGAAAAGGGCAAAATAATTTTCCGACGGCTTGTCTCCGCGCCCCAACCACAGAAAAGGGTAGATGGCAAAATCGCTCTCCTTTCCAAGGTTATTCTCTTTGTACGAATAATCAATTATTTCAAATGAGTTGTAATTTACCAGACCTGGTATGCGGTAAATATCAAGCAACGGCGGCAACAGCGAGATGTGTTGCGTACTTACATAAGGGATTGATTTTCGAAAAAAATGTTTATAAAATGTTTGATCTACATCCTTGGTCCAGTAATTCTCGGACAAAAAGAGTGGGTGAACCATTAAAAGCTGGTACTTCGGCAATTTCAGGCGGGAGTAAAACATCCAAAATTCTTCATAGGATATCTCCTGCTTCTGCAGCTCTTTTTCTGTAACAATGCCAATAGCAGGTTGATTTTTTTGAACTGCCACCGGAGCAGCAAACAAAAGCATTGGATAGATTAGGAGTAATCCACAAAAAATGGTTATCCTATGGATATGTTTCAATAAGCTCATTGTATTCGTAAGACCTAATACCTGAAAATTGCATCCAGGTGGGGCTCGCCGGATGCCAGGATACTTCATACTGAAAAGATAATAGTTTTCCCCCCTGCATCGCTTCCTTTTTTTATTTTTATAGTTTGGATGCGATACGCACATTGCGCAGCATCGCTTCCTTTTTTTTATGCAGTACAATTCCCTCTCCGGCAGGGTCGATCAAAAATTTAGATCCTTTAACACACTCCTCTGTTTTTTTTCATCTATCTCCTGCTGTTTTTTCCGTATCTCATCGCGAATTTTTTTGCCAATAAAATCCACTTTGCGTGTGTAGCTTTTTCCTTCAACCGCGTCCATCCAGACGATGATCAAAGTCTGCTCCGTCTCCCACCATACCAGCCCTCTGTTCTTCTCGACCTGGCGACCTTTGCTCGACCCCAGCTTTGCGGCGACCCTCTGTTCGATCTTTTCACTTAGTATATAGGGAAGTTCCAAGGTTACAAAAAAAAGTCGGGCATTCTCGTTCATCTGCTTTTGACGGATCTCATCATCCGTCATGAACTGTTTTTGATCAGGCTTGCCAGCGGATTTCGGATCTTGATTCACTTCAGGTTTTTGGGGGGTATTGGAATTATTTGCAGGATTGGGGGCATTTGTCTTATGAACAGGTTGATTTTCATCCCGAAAAAAACCATATTTAATGGTAAATTCGCCCAGGTCAGAATAGATAAACTCTCCATCCTGCTTATATTTTAATTTACCTATCAGCTTTTCCTCAACGGTTTTATAGTTTTCCCCCCAGACAAAATGGGCAAACCCATTCGCAGAAATCAGCACCACAGGCTGATCTTTGTCGCTTTTTTGACTTTTTGGATCTGGCTGGCCTGGAATAACAGGAGCTGTTTTTTTCGTATCTGGAGTAGATGGTATGATCGGCTTTCCTGTCTGGGCATTCAAGCCAATAACAAAAAAGATCCATACTCCAGTCAGGAATAGATTTCGGGTTTTCATACTTTCTCCGAGGCATGAGAAGTCTTCATATTGATATTATTGTCGGCGGATTCGGTGAGTTCTCAACAATAATATCAGTTCGTTTGCATGATTCAGGTAAAGGAGGACGGTCGGCAGAACAACTGGTCCATTTTTTTTATTGACAACCTGCTACAACCTGCTGGCCTAATGGGGGTAGGCATTTTTCATAAAACTTCGTAGCTTGGCATCAAATAGGAAGCGGTAGCATGGCCCCCAGCAAGAGATCTTCGTTCCCGGAAACCCTGCGCATCGGGGTGGTATCGTTTCTGAATGCCTGGCCATTAACGGACGCCCTTGGTGAGGTTTTTCCAAAGGCGGAGATCCTAGCCCTCTACCCGTCCCAACTGGAAGCCATGCTTGTTCAAGATGAACTGGATCTTACCCTGCTTTCGTCCATTACCTACCCTCAATATGATCCCAAAGTCCGAATCATTGGTGATATTGGAGTCGGCTCCCGAGGATCTGTCCGCTCTGTAAACCTTTTTTTCCACCCTGCGCTCTTCGCGCGCTTCGCGGATTCCGCAACAGCGTTGGAGATCCCCCCCGGCTCTAGGCTATTCTCCGAGCTCATTACCAGTGTTCGCTCGCTGCAGCTTGATCCCGTGAGCCGCACCTCCAATGAGCTGTTACTGACACTTTTGGCTGAAAACAACTATTTGGCTCAATGTCAATGGTCATTTCCTGGTAGCGATAGCCCCGTCGAAAAACCGGCGCAACGCTTGTTTCATTCTGATGCCACCCTTTTGATTGGCGATGCTGCTCTGGATCTAAGTACACAATACCATTATGTGGATCTAGGCGCGTGGTGGTACCAACACACAGAGACCGCCTTTGTGTATGCCTGCTGGCAGATGCGCCAGGATCTAGGGGATGACTCTGTGTACCAGCAGATAACAGAACGGCTGCACCACTCCTACTCTCTTGGGAAGCTGAAAAAAACCCAATTTGCAAGACGCTACATTCTCCAGCGCGAAGCCTCTAGCAGCAAAATGGATCTCCATAGCATCGAAGCCTATCTGGAAAAGAATATCCAATATGAATTTGATGATATTTTCATGAGGGGATTACAAAGATTCTACACCTCCCTGTGGAAGCGAAATATCATAGACCATATTCCAAAAATTCGATAAGAGTTTCGCTATTTTTTCAGACTGTTTCATGAATGAATGGACAAGGTGGAATAGCTCAACCATTTCAGTTCAGAAAATACTCATCATTAGGGATAGTTTCATGCAACCACTCTTCAAATTCAGGCGCTTTCCAGCAATTGTACTGTTTTTTCTGCTGGCTGGCTGCGGTGGAAACCGTTTTCAGATACCTGAAGGTTTGTTTCAGAGGGCATTTTCCTCGTACCAGAGCCAACTGTTTCAGCTTGGATTGAGCGAAAAGGTCTCTGCCGCTAAAAAAAGGGAGCTGGTCCAAAAAGCCGGCTCGTCACTACAGATCCCTGAGCAGAGAATGATGCAATATATCCAAAAAAAATATCCGCAGCACTATCTTGAGCTGCAGGCTGAATAATACCAAGGAGATAGAGACATGGGAAAATGGGAAAGATCGTTATGGATCATTGCAGTGGTCGTACTGCTTAGCGCGCTGGTCGGCGGTGGGCTCGGCAGCCGTTGCGATGCTGACAGCAGCTCGGATAACAGCATAGAACTCTTTATTGAGATCATGAATTCTGTAAACGAGCATTATGTGGAAAAACCAGATTTCAAAAAGCTGATAAACGGAGCCATCGACGGTATGCTCAGATCACTTGACGACCAGCACACCTACTTCATGGACGAGGAGAAACACAAAGCGTTTCAAGTCGAGATCAAAGGCAAATTTTTCGGTATCGGTATCGAAATCACCATGAAAAACAATATCTTGACTGTAGTATCCCCAATCGAAGGGACACCCGCTTACCGCGCTGGCTTAAAACCTAACGACAGAATTATCAAAATCAATGGAGAGTCCACCATTGACAAAACCATTGTTGACGCTGTAAATAAAATCCGTGGTGAGAGAGGGACCACCGTCACATTGACCATCGACCGCGATGGTCTGAGCGAACCCTTTGATGTTGAAATCGCCCGAGACGAGATCAAAATCCAAAGCATTGCAGACATGATGCTCGACAATAACATTGGTTACATTCGCCTGAAACGCTTTGACATGGAATCCGCAGTAGAATTGGCAGGCAAACTAAACGAATACAAGCAAAAAGGGATGAAGGCGCTGATATTTGATCTGCGCGGCAACCCTGGCGGACTGCTCACTGCGGCGGTACAGATAGCTGATTACTTTATTTCGGATGGCATTCTCGTCAGCACCAAAGGGCGTAACAACAATGAGAATCTGATCCATAACGCATCCCAAAAAAGTACCATTGTTGACAATAATCTCCCAGTTTACCTCCTGATAAACGAAGGATCAGCCTCCGCTTCGGAGATCGTTGCCGGAGCCCTGAAAGACCATAAACGGGCGATCACGCTCGGTGAAAAATCTTTTGGAAAAGCAAGTGTTCAAAAATTATTCTATTATAAGGGTGGCACCCAGGCTCTGAGACTTACTATTGCGAAATACTACACACCATCAGGAAATTTAATTCATGGCAAGGGAATTATACCGGATATAATCGTAACGCCTCTTACCTTTCAGAAATCGGAAAATGAGAGCTTGAAAAAATACGCTAAAAACAAGCTAATAAAAAAGTTTTTAACGCAGCATCCAAATCCGAAATACAATCAACAGACGAAATCGCTTTTCAATCAATTCCTTAAAAGCAATGACGCACCCATGTCCATGACGACTTCCAGTTACCTCCTAAAGCGGGAGCTAACTCTCAAAGCGCCTGTTGTGGATCTTGAATTTGACAACCAGCTACAGGAGGCTATCCGCAGAATTCGCAAGACAATCAAATAATTTCTTTATGAATGATATTTTCGGTCTTGGAATTGAAAGCTCCTGTGATGAAACCTCGGCTGCCATTGTAAAAAATGGCACAGAGGTTTTATCGCTGCGTATCAATACCCAAATCGAGCTCCATTTACCCTTCCAGGGAGTGGTGCCAGAGCTTGCCAGCCGCAACCACCTTCAAAAAATAAACCAGATCTTAACTGATACTCTCCAGGATGCAGCTATTGACTGGCATGAGCTCGATTATATTGGTGTGACCAATGAACCTGGACTCATAGGCTCCTTGATGGTCGGCTTGCAAACAGCCAAAACATTGCACCTTGTCACCGCATTGCCCTTGATTGGGGTCAACCATCTGATAGCTCATCTGCATGCCCCTTTCCTCCAGTATAAAAATTTTTCTGGGGCCGATCCCTCCCTACGACAAAAACCTTTTCTGGGCCTCCTGGTTTCCGGCGGCAATACAGTGCTGTTTCTTCATCATAACCCGAACCAGGTTCAAATTCTGGGAAGTACCGTGGATGATGCTGCTGGCGAGGCATTTGATAAAGCGGCAAAGCTACTGAACCTTGGCTATCCTGGCGGTCCGCAGATCGAAAAAATTGCAAAGCAAAGTAGTTTTGCCGCTGGCCGATCTCTGGCGAAGCTGCCCCTGCCAGCTATTCTAAAAGATAAACGCCGAGACGAGATCCGATTCTCCTTTTCTGGTATCAAGACCTCCCTCTTCCGGTTGGTTTCCCAAAATCAGCAATCTCAACATGAGCCAACCTTTATGGCCGATGCAGCTTTCGCGCTGCAGTTCCGCATCAGTGAAATTCTGGAACGAAACCTCAGAAGCGCTATTGAAAGGTTCATGGGGGATTTTCATAACGATAACCTTGCGAAAGCCATCGTTTTTGCTGGTGGTGTTTCTGCAAACTCCTTTATCCGGTCGCGTTTGGAGCAGTTATGCGGTGAGTATTCTTTGCAACTTCTGACAGCACCACCCATTCTCTGCACAGACAATGGAGCCATGGTCGCAGCTTTGGCGCACGAACTTTTCAAAAGCGGTAAGCGAGACAATCTCGCCCTCGATGCAAGCAGCATCTCCACCTGTTTTTATACTGCATAAAAAAACCTCCAGGTAACTCCTGCCAATTTTTGGACACAAAAGATCTTTTTTTGCGGTAAAATAAAGTTATCTTGACATTTTTTTCTAAATTTTCTCTGTTTCATTTTATAGTAAGCAGAATGGCGCAATGATTCAAACTGCCGTATAATTCGCTTGAACGAAATTCGGAATGCCCTCGGCCAGATTTGTTCTATAGGTGAGCCTAATTTCTTTTTGAACTAGAATCGTTATCAAATTCTCATACACGAATCTTTCATAAAGTGCTATCTTCTGATGAAAAAGCTGGTGTCGGCATGAAAATCATAGAACAAAAACGAAAAGAGGCGATTCTGCTGCAACTCAATGGAAGCCTCGATATCTATACCTCCATAGAATTTAAAGAGTTTCTAGAAAAAACTGTACAAAGTCATCCGCGCGCCATTCTGGTTGATCTGGGAAAGACAGATTATGTGGACTCTTCCGGTATTGGAACACTGATCAAGGGACTAAACCTTGCTAAGGAAAATAAAATTGAGTTTTATATCATCAATGTGCAAAGCGCCATAGAAAAAGTATTTCGTGTTGCCGGCTTGCTTAATTTTTTTAAAATTCTAGCGAATGATGAAGTCAATCAGCAATTTCCCACAGATTGATCCGCGCATAGTCGTCACGACCCCGCTGTTGCCCTGATGTCGGAAAATCTTCTTCTCTCTCTTCCTTTCATTTTAATAGCATTTCTCATTGGCAGCTTTTGGGTTGCGTCAGGTCTCCGATTGGCATCCTATTTTTACGGCTCTTACCACCAGCGGCATCAGCCTTTTTCGCGACTGTGGCTACGCCGTTCCCATTGCGACCATTGCAATAATCAACTTCCCGTAAGTGACCTCATTCCCTTTTTCTCCTTTTTTCTTTTACGGGGCAGATGCAGATATTGCGGGAAATCCATTTCTCCCCTTTACCCGCTACTGGAATGGGGATCGGCTATGCTTGTCATGGCGGGCTTTTTGCTATGGTTCGACAACCGGATTTCCGCCTGGCAGTTGTTCTGGCTTTTTGCCGTGACTACTGTGCTGATTTGGTTAGCTATTATCGACGGTAAAAAACTCCATGTACCCAACTCTCTGATCTTTGCGCTTCTACTCATTGCCTTTCCGGTCTGGATACAAAATTTTCTTTTGTCTCCCGAAACTGCAACTTTGCATTTGGAGCGCCGTGGATTTGGCGCGCTCTTTGGACTGATATTTTTACTTCTTTACTGGTTCTCTCCGCGCAAACTGGGTTTTGCCGATGTAAAATTTATTTTTGCAATTGGTTTGTTTCTGACCCTCCAGGAGATGGTTTGGATTATCTTGATCTCTTCCTTGCTCGCGATCGTCGTCTCATGGATCGTCTCAATGCAACGAAACCTGTCCATTCGAAAGATTCGTCTCCCCTATATCTCTTGTCTTGTGCTTGCATTATCGCTCTATTTTCTGTACTATGTACTTCATCGCTTTTTTATTTTATAGTGTGAGAAAAGGCTCATGAAACGAACCATCCCTATCCTTACCCTGCTGACAATTCTTGCGACAGGCTGTCACTACGACGCTTCTCCCCCGGACGAAAATGATCTCTATGATAATCCGGTCTGGCTGACCATTTCCCTAAATGGCCTACCTATCCAGAAAGGGATTGCGATTCGCTATTGGGACGCTAATGGCGCTGGAAGCCGAGGTCTGTTTTTTCAGCATCATACGGATAGCGCGGGTCGCTATATCGGCTCTCTTGCCTTGGACCACCATACAGAAAATGGTACTGTTATGATCTTTGTGGACAGAAATGGCAATCAAAACTGGGATAGCTCGGATGCCGGCTACCTGCGCCAGGGTATCATGATTCCCGAATTTCAATTGGAAAATCCAGAGCGAGTAATCCAAATTAGCGCCTCGTTAGTCGATTTTCAAAGCCTTGCCGAATTGCGCGTAAACCCGGCATCGTTGGCCGATGGCAGCTACATCTGCATCCCCGCTTTAGACGGTCACTCCTTATGGCAAAGCAGCGGCAAAAATAACCTATACGAAACCATAAATGGTAATCAGGTCATTCCCTTAACTGATTGGGCCGGCTCTGCCTTTTTCTCGATAAGCTCAGGAGGTTTTTCCGGCGCGGATACCCCATCCTATTTAGTACCAGGTTCATACGTTATGCGTTGCTTTTTAGACAGTAATCAAAATGGTTACTATGATATTGGCGAAACATTATACGATTCAGGCTCAATTTCCGTTAGCGGTTCTGTAGCCAACCAGTTTACGCTTCCGTAAAATTAGAATCTTGTCATAGAAATGAGGTATCCATTGCGACCCAAAAGTTACCAGGTTTCCGTTCTATCTGGGGTAATTTTTATTTTTCTTTTTGCATCCCCGCCAGCAAAAGCAACAGAGTTTACTTTTTGGAAAAATCTTGCCAGTGAGGATCAAATTTTCCGCCAACAGGAGTTGCAATATCTTCCCATTGGCGACCATAGCGCTTCCATTCAGGAATTTTTGGCGAATACACCGATAGTATCCAATGTTGATAATGGCGGCCTGGCTCTTGGCGAGGATATCCTTGTCAGCAACCATGCTTTTTCTACAAAATGGCAGCGTTATTGGCTCAATGCCAACGATATGAGCCATCCACTCAGAGCAGGTCAGCCATTGCTGCAGATGCCAGCCAAACTTTGGCAAACGTTTACAATTCGTTCCTTGAATCATAGTTATGACAGTCAGCATGGTACAATTTTTCGCACTTCGCCTGAGCAAAACAGACCATCAACCATAGATACCTCCCTCTCTTTTTATCAAAATCTTGGTGGCCCTACATGGATGCCTGCCAACACATTTGATCGAGAACCGGCATTTCTCTGGGGCGCACCAGAACAAACCAGAAGGTGGCATCCCAGTTTCCTGGGGGAAATCTCATATCACCAGGCTTCCTACCATTTTTTCCTGGAAAGTATATATCTTCAGAAAAGCTATTTTCAACATGATACAGCTACCGAAAGCCAACGTCATACGGGCTCCATCTCCTGGAACAGCCCAGATAAAATAAACCGGGTGCAGGCGATATTTCAATTTCTCTCACGTGATCATCTTGGTTTAGAGCGAGGACAAGATATTTCGGATACATTGGATACCCAGAATAGCTCATTTCTTGGACAGTGGCAGAGGAGCGATCAAATATTCGATGGGCTTGTAATGCAGCACAGCTATCTTATTGGCTTTTCACAGGAAGAGCGTAAAACCAGTCATAACCAGATACAGAGATCGCTATACGATGAGGTGCACTTTGGCCCCCTGCAACTTCCCAATCAATCTACCGGGATCAGCCTGGACATGCTTCATCAGATTAGCCCCTCAGCTAAAAAAAAGAGATGGCAGATCCAATCTAGAGTCAGGCTTGAATCCTTCCAACTTAAAGACAATATGCAAAATATTTCCACTACTCTCTCTTATCTGGATCAGCCATTAAGCGTTGATCTGTATGACGCATCTCAAAAAATTAACGGTCAAATTTTGCATTGGCGCCCCAGAGCCCAGTACAATCTTTTCATGAATTCGATTATTCTTGAAACCCATCTGGGAGTTGCTTCAGCTGCGGCCTTAGCTGATGGTAAGCCTACCCTTTCTCAGCTTTCTCCTACAGCGCAAATTCGATTTCAAAGTCAAAAACGCGGCAGTCGCTGGCATTTTTTTGCAGGATTACAGCACGATGCAATTCCGATCAGTTCCCAGGAGCTTCTCTTTCTTCATCATAATAGCCTCTCAGGAAAGCGCTATGCGTGGTCTGATAGCAACAGCAATGGCATCTATGACTCTGGAGAGGAGCAAAATATTCTTTACCGTTTTGGCGGGCCATACCATAGTCGCGCTACAGGTTTAAAAACAGCAGTCATGGAAGAACTGGTTATGGGTACTGGCGTGCAATTAGACACTGGTTGGAAACTGAACATCCAGGGCGCACTGCGCATGTATCGTAATTTGTATGTAGTGCAATATGCACCTGGATACAGTGATGGTTACGAACAGATTACTCGTGTCGATAATATCGATAGCCAAATTCTATATGACAGAACCGGAGGAGATGTTGGACAGGAGCTCTACCAGCTACAAAATCAAAAAGAACCAGCATTGTACGGCGATCTGGAATTTCAGGTGATAGGCGAAAAAATCTTGAAAGTATTGTACATTAATTTTGGATTGTCTATGCATTATGGACAAGGAAAGACCGTTCCAGGCAATGGACCTGAATACAATGACATTGGGGTTTTCAATGAAATAACGGCAGACCCGAACCAGCAAATTGCCTCTATGGCGCGTCTGGATTATGACCGAGCATTTGTGGGAAATTTAGTCATTGGTTTTATCCCGCATCCTGCTGTTTCGCTGTTCCATGTACTTCGCTATCGCGATGGTGAGCCTCTTGGTCGTTATATCATCGCAGAAGGGCTGACCCAGGGCACTATTGCTGTGCAAACCCAGGAGCGGTCACAACCTCCCGTGGGTATGCCCCGTTACACCTATGCACTTACCTGGGATATCCGTCTGCTCATTCAACTACGTGCACAGAGGTTATCCATTGCTTTCGATGTTTACAATCTCCTCTCTTCGCAGACAGAGATTTATGAACAAACCATCTATTCTCCCACATACCGAGATCCTGTAGAAGCCTATCCTGGACGGCAATTTAAGGCCGTTATCCGATACCAATACGATTGACAACTCCCTCCTTACACATTCCTTAGTCCGCATAAAAAAAGAGCGCTTCGGCGCTCTTTTTTTATGCGGACTAAGGAGTAAAAAAAATCCATGTCCTAATCAAATTTTTTCTATCTGATTGGTTAATCTTGATTTTTCCCCAGCAGGAACGCTTCGATACCTTTTACAGCGCGGTATCCATCAGCAATCGCACTGATTGCATCCGCAGTCTTGTTTGCAATATCACCTCCAGCAAACAACCAGGGCAAATCAGTCTGTTGTTTGGCATTCACATTAATTCTGCCCTTATTGACAATAGATTTCATGATATCCTCAGGTAAGAAACTATAATCAGCCTCTTGACCAATAGCACCAATAATGGTATCCACCTCAAGGACGACCTCATCGCCCTCAATCAATTTTGGACTTGGGCGTCCACCTTTACCATCAGTTACCATCTCGGCATTACCATAGCGTATAGCCTTTACCTTGCCATTGGCATCTGGTAGAATCTCCAGCGGAATCGTTTGAGGCTTCATGATAACGCCCTCGTGCTCTGCACCTTCAATCTCTTCCCAATCCGCAGGCATATCTTCAATACGACGTCTATAAAGGATAGTAACCTCTTTTGCGTAACGTTTAGATACCCGAGCTGCGTCAATAGCAACGTTACCACCGCCAATAACCGCTACCCTCTGACCTACATCCAGGCTGCGTCCAGCATTGATTTCACGCAGATAATTTACCGCCTGAATAGAGTTTTCATACTCCTCGCCTTTGATGCCCAGAGTATATGGTAGCTCATAGCCAATACCGATGAAAACAGCTTCAAATTGATTACGAAGTTCTTGAAATTGAATATCTTGACCTACCTTGGTGTTAAAATTGATTTTAACCCCCATTTTCATCATATATTCAACCTGCTTCTGAATATCATCAAACGGAAGCCTATATTTTGGTATGCCATACATAGTCATACCACCACCATGCTCTTTGGACTCAAAGATGGTTACATCAAATCCACGTAAAGCAAGGTAATAACCAGCGGTCAAGCCGGATGGTCCCGCACCGATAATACCTACTTTATGACCATTTGCGGGATAGATTTTTGGATTTACAATCTCTTTGATCATATCCGCGTTTTTCGCTTTTTCCGTGGCATAACGCTTTAACCAACGAATCGCAATCGCATCACCTCGATGGTTGATAGCACAGGCATCCTCACACCGGCGTGTACAAACTTTACCGCACATCTCGGGCAGAGGGTTGTTATCATAAATGATGCGGATGGAATCCTCAACGTTTCCATGGTAAATAGCGTTGATATATTCTGGAATATGCATATGATCTGGGCAGATCTCTGTACACACGCCGCAACTAATGCAACGTGCAGCCTCTTTAAAAGCCTCTTCATCATTGTAGCCGAGTACAACTTCTGCAAAGGATTTGATACGCTCATGTCCATCCAGTTCGCGCATAGGAACTCTGTTCCATTGCATCAAGGAGTCCTCTTTTCCGCTTTGGAAAGAGAGATTCTCTTTACCGTCGGGATTATCGATCCCCGGTGTCCACAAAAAGGTATCTGCGTCGTCGGTAATAAAATTATACTCTTTTGTCAGACTAAGCGAACTGGTCGGGCATACTTCAACACAAAGAGCGCACCAGCAACAACGACCGTTATCCACTCTAGGGCGAAGACCCGAGTCGCCTCCTGCTGCATTACCTTTGATACCTTCGATAGAGATCATATCAATAGCCTGGTTTTGACAAATAGTCGAACAGGTACCACAGCCTATACATTCGTTCAAATCATTGTAGTGAAGACCGCGGTATCGATCTGCGGTCTTTTTCTCCTCAAATGGATATTGAACTGTATGCGGTTTTTTGGCCGCCTGCTTTAATGCCAAAAAGGGCGATGTAATACCTTTGATATCTAATCCGAATCCCATAATCTCACTACCTCTCAATTTCAGGCGGGCATGTGCCAAGGCTGTTCATAATAAAGGAAACATCCGCAAGATTTGCGCCTACAAGCATATTTTCGAGCAATGTAACACCATGCACATAGGCCGGGCCTTTAACATGGACACGACGCGCCTTATCAGAACCATCGCTGACAACATAATAACCAAACTCTCCGCGCGCAGCCTCTGATTTTACATAGGCTTCACCTTTAGGCAACTTCCATTTCAGCGGATTTGGGATTTTATTGTACACAGGACCTGAAGGAATCTTATCAATAACCTGACGCAGTATCCTGATAGATTGCGCAAATTCCTGGCGACGAACCAAGGCACGAGCCCAGATATCCCCACCCTCAGCAGTAGGAATATCAAATTCAAGTTTATCGTAGACCTCATAAGGCTCATCTTTGCGCACATCGCGCGCAAAACCGCAGCCACGCAGCACCGGGCCAACTACGCCCCATTCGATGGCTTTGTCTTTATCTATAAAGCCAACTCCCTGAGCCCGCTTTTGAAAAATTGAGTTTTCAAACATAAGGCGATCATAATCCTGCAAGCGCTCTTCCATATAATCTAGAAAACGTGCCAGTCTATCAAGAAAACCTTCTGGTAAATCACGCCGTACCCCACCTGGCCAGATATACATGTGATAGACGCGACCACCCGTCAGTTCTTCGAACAAATCGAGGATATAATCACGGTCTCCCACACTCCATTGCGGCATGGTATAAAGCCCTGCAGAACCATTCTGACCGCCAAACCAGAGAAGAAGAGAGGCCATTCTTGACATCTCCAGAACCATAACGCGAATATACTTTGCACGTTCTGGTACCTCTCTACCCTCAATCTCCTCAACAGCTCGGGCAAAATTCTCCTCATTCGGATCCGGTTCTGGTACGCAGATCCGGCAAACTATTGGAAAACTCTGCAGCCACAGCCTCTCTTCCATAAGCTTTTCAAAACCCCGATGCAGATATCCAACATGGGTTTCAGCTCTAACAATGGTATCACCTGCTATCTTGAGCTTAATCATCATGTTCCCTGTGATACCAGGGTGTTGGGGACCTAAATAAAGTGTCGTTTCTTTTTCTCTCATAGCGCTACTTCTTGGCTCTTATCTAGAATATTTTTTAGCTAATTCAGGAATCTCCTCATGGGAGCGCTCAGCAATTGTAGTACGGACATCCTTGGCGTCTTCTCTACCTGGCCTCTCGCAAAAAGCTTCTTTAACATACTCTCTTGTCTTAAAATCCCTGCACATTGGCGGAATGTTATCCCAATCCTCAAGAATAAACTCTTTGAGATCTTCGTTACCTTCAAATACCTGGCCATACATCTCATGAATTTCACGTTCATAGGTATGCGCTTGTCTCCAGATATGATATATGGTTAATATTTTTTCTTCGAGCCGCTTCACTCTTAATTTAATGATAGCCTGAACCTGTGTGTCATAGTTCCACAAAATATACACAATCTCAAACTGCTGATCTTCAATCCAGTCAACAAAAGATATGTGAGATAGATGATGATAACCCAAATTGTTTTTTAGATGGAGAAGTATAGCCGGAACGCTGCCTTTATCCTCAACCTCGACAAGTACCCTGTATTGCCTTTGAACTTTTCCTTTTATTCCCTTGAAATGAGTTTCAAGATTTTGCAGAAGTTCATTTTCCTTATGCATGCTTGTATTCATCGTCATTTTCACCTATTCCCTGTTTACCAGTTGTAATCCGGCATATTCCAGTTCTTAATTACTTTTTTCTGGTTGTTCCGATACCATTCCAGATTATCCTGATAATGCTTCCATCCATTGGCTTTTCCCTCTTTAATCTGCTTTTGCAGTTTAATGAATCCTTGAATTACAGATTCAGGACGAGGCATACATCCGTTGATATATACATCCACAGGAACATATTTATCCAACACCTTAATTGTGTTGTAAGAATCCCAGTACATACCTCCATTGATAGTACAGGAACCAAATCCGATGATATATTTGGGCCCCTGCATCTGTTCGTAAGAGCGGATAACACGTTTCAGGGTTTTCACTGCAAGATATCCGGTTATCAATAGAACATCGGCCATTCTCGGAGTTGGTCTTCCTACAATACCAAACCGTTCCGCATCATAGCGGGAGGTCATGGTTGGCGGAATCTCAATGGCACCGCAGCCCGTGCCGTATGCCAATACGAACAAAGAGTGACTACGCGCATAATTCTGCACGTAATCAAAAATATTCTGACTTTTGTCGGGCTGTAAACTGCTCTTATAAGCTTTCATGCTTTCTCCTTACCTATTCCTTATTTCCAGGCTGCATAAAGCAGAGCCAGTAAGCCAAACACTGTCGGCCATTTGAAGAAAAACATCATTGCCTGTTCTGTTCTATAACGAGGAGTAACAATGCTAACCAGAATCGGAAATAGATAGATTAACCACGCTTTAACGGCCAGAGTAATAAAGTTATCCGCCCCTCCCATAAACAAGTCAACAAACAATACCAGTTTGGCAAACGCAAATATTGCTCCTGACGTCATCATTGTGCCAAGATATTTACCACCAAACTCTGACGGTGGACCCGATGCCAGCTCGGCAGGGGCAAAGGGAACGTCAAATGGCGTATAGGTTGACATACCCAGAAAAGCTAACATTGCTGCGATAAACGCGAATGGATTTTGAAACATAATCCATTTTGAAATCTCGTTTTGTGCGTTTAACAAATCGTGAATGGATGTTGTTTTGTACTCAATCATAATGGCCACAAGCGCCATTACAAAGGGAATCTCATAACCGATCATCTGGGTCAAACCCCGGGATACGCCAATGGCCGAATACGGGTTACCTGTCTGACCAGCACCAAGAGCCATTCCCAATTGACCAAAGACCATTATATAGAGCAAAAAGATCAAATCTCCCTGAAAGCTGAAATTTGGAAAAAAATTATTATCGCGCAAAATCGGTATAAAGAGCAGCGTTGTTACTGATGCCGTGATAGCAAACATCGGTCCCATATGCTGCATAATACCATGGTTAATATTTGTTTCCTTGCTTTGCAGCTTGATAATATCAATAAGATTCTGATAAAATGGTGGGCCGTACCTATTCTGGACGCGTGCTGTAAGGAGTCGTCTGAATCCTCCAAACATAAAACCCACGATAAAAGCGATTATTGCGGATGCAAAAAATCCACCGATTTTAATTGCTATCTCCATACATCCCAGCCTTCTTTAGTTGGATATCACTAGAAAATAATTTCTGCAAAAATAATAAGTATTACCAGAAAGATCATTGTATAGACCGCATACGTCTGACCATTCCCGGTATAAAATTGCCGTACAAAATCAAAAAGATTTTCAAATTGTCTGCCTACTCCTGCAAAAAATCTGTCTGCACTCCTTTTAGCTATAGGAAAAATCACTCGTTCAAACGGCTTGTAAAAATCCAATGCATAGGTAAGATTCTCATGAGCAGCAGGAATTTCCCCTGCGGTATGAATATCTTTGGTAGATGCATAATGGGTGTTTTTATAACCGCGCAGTGTCAGATAGACCAGAGCTACAAAAAAGACCGAGCCAATCGAGCTAATGACAGCCAGCATATCGACCTGATTTCCCCAGGGGTTCATCAAGATAGACATCTTCCAGTTTACATTGGTAAAACCCAGATCCCCCATGGCAGCCGCAATCGGTTCTAACAGAACACCCGGAAAAATACCTGTGATAAAAGTAACTACCGCAAGCAGCATCATAGGCAGACCCATAGAGAAGAATGGGGCTTCTTTAACATTCATGTACTCAGGCTCTTCCTGACCCAGAAAGAGAGAAAAAATGATTCTGTACAGGTAAAGAAAGGCAGCAGTACTGGCTGCAAAGATGACAGTTACGAGGATATAATGGTTGCTGATAATCAGCGACTCATAGAGCATCCATTTTCCAACAAAACCGCCAAGCGGTGGAACTCCGGCAACGGTAATGATGGCCATTAGCACCGTTAAAAAGGATATCGGCATTCTGCGGATCAGACCGGTCACAGTATTCATATCTGTTGTACCGGTTCGCATCTCGACAGCACCTACAGCCCAGAAGAGCATCGCCTTAAAGACCCCGTGCATAACGGTTAGAAACAGAGCTGCCATTACGGAAAGCTCTGTTCCGATTGCCAAACCGGTAATGATATAACCCAATTGACCAACTGAGGAGAAGGCAAGCAAACGCTTGGCATCGCTTTGCAATACAGCAGCGAAAGTAGCTAAAAGCGCTGTGATTCCTCCCATCCAGGCCAGAATTTCTCTAATATAAACACTATAGGGAGAGTGCGCTAAAAGTTGAAATAGAACGATTCCAACTCCGAAGATCCCCATCTTGGATAGAACCCCAGAAAAAAGGGCGCTAAACGAGCTCGGCGCCTCTGTATAGGCATCGTTGGCCCAGACGTGCATAGGCATCAAAGCGCTTTTAACTGTGAATCCAATCAGCAGTAAAACCGAAACACCGACCAGTTTCAGACCACCAAGCTCGGACGCATGAGCGATAATGTAGGCCAGCTCAAGATTTTTGAATTTAGCGTAAAGCAATACGACTGCCATAAGTATGGCGTATGCTCCCATCGCGCTGAAAATAAAATATTTAACTCCTGCTTTACCGGCCTCTTCTCTACCGTATGTCACCAGCAGAAATGATGACCATGTCATAATTTCCCAGAAAAAGAAAAGAGAAAGAAGATCTTTACTAAATACGATGCCGTACATGGAGGCCACTACGAGCATCAAATTAAAGAAGTAATAGCCCAGGCGGCTCTTCCCTGCCATATAGGATATAGAATAAAGCATTGCAAAAAACGAAATCACCGCAATCAAAACAGCAAAAAGCCAGCCATATTCGTTTATCCCCCAATGGATCGAGAAACCGCCAATTTTCCAGGTAAAGGTATGCGTTTTATCGATTGTAAAAACAAAAAACCCGATAACACCTGTTATCACAAGGGCCAGGAGGTTTGCCAGAAGCCGATGGATAAAATTTGCCAGATAAACCAGTGCTGCTCCGGCAAACGATACGAGCAGAATATATTCGACTTGATTCAAAGCTAACATTGAGTCCTTCCCTTTCGGCTATTTCAAGGTAAGAGTTTCTTTTATATAAAGCGCTTTATCAGCCAACTCCTGCGCTGCCGGTTTGAGTACACTTTCCATCACATCTGGATAAACACCCACAACCAATATGACAGCAACTAATACCGCCATTGCCAGAGAGGCGGACAGAGGAGTCTTTACCACTTCAACAGATAAATTCCGCGGTTTTAAGTACAAGCGACCAAGAATGCGCAGATAGTACACAGCTTCGATCACACCACCGACAAGAATCAAAAAAATAAACCAGTTAAAACCTTTATCAGCGATTGCGTTCAGGATGTAGAACTTACCCCAGAACCCGGAAAAAGGCGGAAGACCAATAATGGCCAAAGCGCCCAAAGAAAAAAGAAACGAAGTCCAAGGCTTCTCCTTTCCCATACCGTCAAGATCCTCAAGGCTATTACCAGCCGAGGCAAACAGGAGGTAACCCGCGGCAAAAAAGAGCAGCGGTTTAATAATGGCATGGTTAAACATCTGGAATAATCCACCGTATATTGCATCCGCAGTACCCATTCCAAACGCTATCAGAACCATACCCATTTGGCCAATACTAGAATAAGCCAGCATTCGCTTCATCTGACCTTGCCTCATGGCAGCCATTTCCGCCACTAGCAGCGTCAGCATTCCCATTACTGCGATAAAATAAAATGAGGTCGGTATTGAAAAAATGGTAAACAATACGCGAACTAAGGCGTAAATGGCTGCCTTTACCACAATACCGCCGAATACTGCGGCTACTGGTGTCGGAGCTTCGCCGTAGGCATCTGGAGCCCAGCCATTGAGTGGAAATATTTCTGCTTCAATGCCTAAACTCACCGCAAAAAGGATGAAGATCAAAATTTTAATTTCGTATGATACGTTCTCCATCTTTACTGCGATATCGGCCATATTCAATGTACCTGTGTACATATATATCAATAGAATACCTAAAAGAATAAATGTTGAAGACAGCGAACCAATCAGGATATATTTGAATGCGGCCTCAGCACCGTGGCGGGCGCGCAGAAACGCAGTTAAGGAATAGGCGCTAATGGAGGTAATTTCTAAAAATACAAATAAATTAAAGATATCACCGGTTAACACTATTCCAGTTGCTCCAGCAACAAGCAGCAGAAAGAGCATATAGTAGCGTTCCAAAGACTCCTGTTTGACAAACTGATAGCTAAAAAACCAGAATATCAATCCTAACACAGAAAAAAGCGCCGCCAAAAAACCGCCAAGCGGTCCAAGATAGAGATTGATACCAAGAGGTGGACGCCAACCCGCGATGATCTCGATGATAGGCTTTTCAAGAGAGGCAGGAAAAAGAACAAAAGATACTGCAACAAGATATAGAAATACCAGTCCAGGTATCAGTTTTGCAAATTCCTTCCAAACCTTTGTCGCTATCGGAATCAGAAATGCTGCGAACAGCGGTACAGCAACATAATGTACTGGTGATACAGGAATACCCAAAAGCGTCATCATTGTTGATACCCTACCATTTCAGTGCACGAATTTTCTTGACATCGAGCGTTTTATGTTGCTCGTATAGACGAATGACAACTCCCAAGGCAACGGCAGTCACAGCAAGACCGATTACAATCGCCGTTAAAACGAGAGCCTGAGGAACCGGATCGACCATCTTTTCAGGAGTCAGACCAGCCTTGGAAAAAATAGGAGCTGTACCATCCTTCAAATAGCCGACCGCAATAAAAAGCAGATGCACACCGCTATCCACTATTGCCAGCCCGATAACAATTTTAATCAGATTCCTTTTTACCAGAACCGCATACGATCCAATCAGAATCAGAGCCAGTGCCGAAATGAAATAAATCATAGTAGCTCCCTTTTAATATACAAATTGCTTGTTTATACTATTCATGATGAGCGGTATCATCAGATTTCGTTGTGCTGATGATATTGTCCAGGACCCCTGTTAATTCAGCGCCTACCTTAAAACCAACTGCGATATATATAAGGGGGATCACGCCAGCGCTTAAGACCGTATTCGGAACACCCAGGGGTAAAAAATTATCCAGAAAAGAGGACCCATACACAAAACCGAGAATACCTAGAACCACAAAAGTCAATCCGGCTAGAGACTCCACAAAGGATAAAACTTTATGACTCACATGAAAGGAACGGTAGGCCAGAAACATCAGAAGTACACCTGTGGCAATAATTGCCCCACCCTGAAATCCTCCACCAGGAGTTAAGTGACCATGCACCACTACATAGGCACCCAAGATAACAACCAATGGAAATAACATTTTGGAACCTGTACGCACAATCAAACTGGCCTCGACAACCGGCTTATGACCGGAATTACCCTTACCTTTTTTTGATTCGTTGATACCATAGATCACGGCACCCAATCCGGTTGCCGCAAGAAAAAGGACAGTTACCTCACCCAGGGTATCAAATCCGCGATAGTTCACGACAATCGCCGTAACAACATTCACAGCACCTGTTTTTTCTACTGTTTTGGTCAGATAATCTTTGGCAACCGGGCCAACGCTACGACCAAACTCGTACTTGGAAAACACCAGGTACAAATTATATCCCAAAATTACGAGAATAATGACTGCTAATAATTTTTTCATTCTTCTTCCTCAAATCCAGTTGTTTTTCGAAGAGCGACGATAAAAATAAATGTTGATAAGGCGACCCCTATCGCGGCCTCAGTTAAGGCAACATCAGGAGCATGAAGAATAAAGAAAAAAATTGTCAAAATAAGGCTAACCGCAGATGAACCAAGCACGGCCAGCATCAAATTTTTTTGAATTACTGCAAAGATTGCAGATAATATCATTAAAACTGAAAGAATAATAATGCCTAATTCCATAAGTCCCATACAATGCTCCTATCTCCTAATGCCCTTTGTGTGTATCTGCCGCAGGAGCATCAGAATGCTTTGTTTCGTCGCCCTGAGGAAACCTGTGATCATGGTAAGCATCCACCCCATCTTTGGTAACCGGAAAAACGCCTGTTAGATGACTGCCCCGCGCCAGCGCATGAGAACTGATCGGATTTGAAACAGTGATAAAAGAGACGATAACCACAGTTTTCCAGAACCAATCTGGCTGTAGCATTCCAACCCCAACGATAAAGGCTATAGCGCCAAGAGTTGTTGCCTTGGTTCCTGCCTGCATACGCGTATAGACGTCCGGCATCCGAAATACACCCAGAGATCCGAGAAAAAGAAAAAGAGTTCCCACCCCAATAGAAATTAACCCAAGGTATTGTAGCACTTCATTCATCACAGACCGCCTTCAATATAACGAGCTATCGCCAGTACACCGATAAAACCAAGTACCGCATAGATCAGAGCGACATCCACATAGATGTAGCGCTGGTACAGATACCCCAAAAGAACCAAGCCCGCAGTTATAACGGTTGTTAGCGCATCCAGCGCAACCACGCGATCTGAGACGGTTGGCCCAACTAAAAAGCGATAAAATACAAGCAACAGTGACAGCACCAAAACAGCCAATACTATGTATAGGTACATTTCTACGTTCATTCGAAAATTTCCTTTAATAATGGTTCAAATGCCGATGCAATCCCCTGGTAAGCCTCCACCTCGTCCGTAGTAGAAACTTCGAGCCAATGGATATAAAACGTGTCATCAACGATATCAACAGTCAATGTTCCAGGTGTTAACGTTATACTATTCGCAAGAATCATTTTTGCCATATCGGAGCGGAGAGATGTCTTAAATTTGACAATACCTGGATAAATGGGAAGCTTGGGATGAATAACCAGTCTCGCTACGTTCAGGTTTGCCTTAACAAGCTCTCGCAGAAAAACAAAGAAATAGATAACAATTTTTATAAGTCGTTTAGGTTGAAAAAACTTTAGACCCTTGATGGTAAACAGGGATGATGTAAAAAAAGCTATCACGACTGTAATCAGTGCGCCAGTAACCAACTCCTGAGGATCAAAGGTAGTGGTAAACGCCAGCCAGATCGCAAAATAAAAAAGCCATGAAAAAAGAAAATTATTAAGGTTCATCCGCGCCTCATGCTTTTCCTGTGATCAAATGATTGTTCATAGGTATCTTTTGCTATTTTGGCCAGATAGCCATTTATTGGCCAACCCGTCAACCATAACATAAAAAAAACTATATATTTTAATTCTTTTTTATACTAAAGGCATTTTGGTTTTCGGATATCGCAAGGAAATGTCATGCAGTCAGGACATCCTGCAACTGTCAATGCGATGTGCACGGATGCACGAGTGTCGCGGGTGACAGG
>DYNZ01000409.1 GCA_020720805.1 Leptospira biflexa
GTGAAATGATGGTCAGGGCAAATGACTGAGACAATTCACTATGAGATGGTAAGGTGTCCATCATGTGATAAAAGATGGCTTGATACGATGGACAATGCCCAGTGCATAAGAGTGCATGGGTGCTGTCTACGTTGCCGATATCAGCCGTCCTGTGTGACGGTGGAGTGTGAGATTGAACCGGGGTTAGGTGAAAACGAAGTTTCTCGGCATGATTTTTAGAACCCACTATTTTAGGAGAATAACATGAGTGAAAAAGAAATCGAACAAGAAATTCAGGATAAAGGTTTGAACGCACCACGATTATGCCCAGCAGACATAGATGCTATTATCATTAATGAAACCTTTACTATTATGCCCAGTAAAAAGGCCATGATTTGCGAGCTAACCCTCGCCAGTGGCTTTACTGTACGCGGAGAATCAGCCTGCGTCAGTGTAACTAATTTTGATGAGGGTATCGGTCAGAAGATTAGTCGAGAAAACGCCAGAAATAAGGTATGGCAGCTTGAGGGTTATCGACTGCAATGCGACTTGGCACGGGCAAAAGACTGAACCGAGGAATCTAAAATGACAATAGAAAAAAACCAACTTCGGAGTCTGATAAAGCGGGTTCTTCGGCCTCATGACTTGTGTTCGCACGAGGCTGAGGACTTGCTTATGGGCACGGCGGCACAGGAAAGCCGTCTGGGTAAATACATAGCTCAGATTAATGGCCCGGCAAAAGGGATTTTCCAAATGGAACCGACCACTGAAATAGATTTATGGGATTACATTGTCAGAAAAGATTTGAAGTACCTTGTCAGCACGGTGACCGGAGTGTTTGTTCCTGCCCCACTGCACTTGGAAGGCAATCTCATATACCAGATAATGATGGCCCGTATTTTTTACCTGCGAGTGAAAGAAGCAATTCCAGATGGACTGGTGCCACAAGCAAAGTATTATAAAAAATACTGGAACACTGAATTGGGAAAAGCGACAGTTGACCAGTATGTTAAAAATTATACCACTTACGCATGAAGGGGAATATAAATGGTCTGGTTATACGCCAAGT
>DYNZ01000410.1 GCA_020720805.1 Leptospira biflexa
TTGGTCATCACCGGGCCTCGGCCTTCAGGCGAAACCAGTCATCCAGCTCGGATTCCAGCCAGCCGCAAGAGTTGCCGCCTAATCTTAATCTTTTTGGGAAGGTTCCTTGCCTCTCCAGCCGCCAGATTGTTGCGTCGGACAGACCAGTCCGCGCGAACATCTCGGTTTTGCGGATAATGCGTTCCTTTTTCTGTTCGTTTTCCATTTGCTTTGTCTCCAAAATAAAAAAGGTGAATGTCACTGACTGCATGACACTCACCTTAAGGCACTGAAGAGTTTTGAAAAACGAGACTAATTCAGCGAATTAGTTGCGGAGAATTTATATTAAAACGAGTGACCATGAAAATCACCTATCACATCCGGGTTTTTTCTAAAATCACTTATCAGGTCATCAAAAGTTCTTGAGCTTAAATCATAAGTCTCGCAGATGTAATCCTTTAGCTCGCCTCTTGATGGATATGAAGCCCTTTTACGAATAGGTTCAAGTTCTGGAAATTTCCAGGGAGGTTCTTTTTTAAAATCCCAGTTTATTGTTTCGCCACTACTATTTAGGACAACAACGAGTTGAAACGCTTTTTCTTTATTGTGAAGCCATTGCCTCGCCCATTCCGGATATTCGCATAAGGCGGAAAACTCCATGCAGGCATGGCTTTTTATAAGTTCTCGCTGCCACGTATCTTGACAACCGCGCTTTGGGCCACGACGCTTCTTGATTGCAGGGTCAAGAAAATCAGCAAGGATATTGATAATATCGGGTGGAAGGTCAAAACCTTTTCGCGCTGATATTCGCAGCCCTCCGGCAAGACCATGACGGTCGGCATTTTCTATATCCCTTCTAATCCAGTTAAAAACCCTATCTTTTCCGAGTTTCTCGAACATATCCTGTACGATCTCTTCGCATGTCATCTCCTCTTCCATGAATTACCCCGCAACCAGCCTCTTGAATTGAATGACGTTCCCTCGGTCAGGCTCTTCAATGCCCACAATCTGCTTCAGCCGTTTTGCCCAGCGTTCAAGGGCCTGCCGCTTCTCGGCGTCGTAGCCGTG
>DYNZ01000130.1 GCA_020720805.1 Leptospira biflexa
GGCTTGTCGCTATCGGTCAAGGCCGCAATCACATCTGCAACGGCAAAATGCCGGTCGTCATTGTGCAGGATTCGGCGGATTTCCTTGTTTTTGAAAACAACCAGTTTGGTTTCCATATCCTTTCCTTATTCCGGTACTGACGGCCTATCAATTTAGCAAATTCACTCACTACCAAACTTTTGTAACTCCACACCCTCCAGGGGATCAAGTTCTTCTGGTTCCAGGCCTAGTAATTTTTCCTTCAATTTACTTGAATCGTAACTTCCATCTTTCTTTTGCTCCAAAATTTCATGTAAAGCCTTATGAACTTTAGCAGAGGAATACTGACCACTTGGGCTGTTATGCTTCCACCAGATCACTTTCATGACTTCCATGCTTCCTTCGGGCCGAGCGGAAGAAACATCGTTGACGAACAGAGTCTGCAAACCTTTTTTGATTTTTTCCGCATCGGTATCAGAAAAGCCGGTTTTGCTCGCAAGCTGCGTGTTGATAGCGCCATAGGATACATAAATTCCTTTATCTACCCGGTGCTTCATCCCCATCGTATCAGAGCCTTTTTTATCAGGTTCACTCTCATTGGTTTCAAGATTAACACTCTTGGTAATTTGCAGACTGTCCGGTGTAATCGGCTCAAGACTAAAGGCGCTCTGAATAGTAACTGGCCCTCGGATACCTATGGAAACGCTGCCGCTGTCTTCATCCCCATCCGCCTTATTATCTTTTTTCTTGGCTTTAAAAGCAAAGACTTGACCAAACGAGCGGACATCGAACCATTTTTTACACGCTTCTTCCCTTGTTTTATCGTCAGGTATTTTAGCAGCTTTAAAGCGATCATTAAGTGACCGGAATCCATCCCCTGGAGCACGGTTATCATCTGATTGGACAAAAATTGATTCGCCCATATCTTGCAACCGGTTGCGGATTTTTCGCTTTAGACAAACATCGGATATTTCACCATAACCATCATAGGTTTGACGGGGTCGGTTGCCGTTCAACGGGTCGCCGTTGGGGTTTGCTCTTCTTACGGAAATAATCACCGCAAAATCAATCTTGTTGTTGAGTGTATTATTTGTCATCATTGTCCTCCATTTCTGTGTTGTTAGTTGTCTTTTTCTTGTTGCCAGTAGCCTTGCCAAGGCTATTGATATAGGCGCGTTCGTGGTAATACCCTATCAAATATGAACCATTCAACGGCGTATCTTTTTCGTACTCGCCGCTTTCAAATTTATCCATAATCACTTCAATTTCACTAAAGGCGAAGCTGCCTTTGACTGTTTGAATATAAGGATTCAAACAGCCATGAATCGTTTGCCATGACCTGAACGGATGTTGAGCAAAGGCTTGCATATGCCGAATGGCCGCAGTGACAACACGGTCATTCTTTTTTTTATAGAGGGCGTATTCCTCCAACTTGTCTGCAGCGCCGAGCAAACGGCCGTAAAGGTAATCACGATTTGTCCTGTCATGTTCAATGCTCAATTTGTAGTCCTCCTTATCTCTTTGTAGATAATCTTTCCGTATCAACGCACATGCCGTTGATACGACTTGTTCAAAAGCATTGCGGTCAAATTTGCCGCTTATTGTAATTCCCAATGGATTGGAGGCCCGGCGGAAAGCCGCCACCACATAATCCTTCGGCAACAACGCCCCATCAAAAATACAACGGAGCAACCGCTCTCGTGCCGCCTTCTTGATTTTTGTATAACTCTCATCCTTGCCGCCGCGTGACTTGCCATGAACCGCCTCGATGATTTTATCCACAGACGGCGCGCCGATGTAAGGAACATATTTTTCGTTTTTCTTATCCCAGAATTTTTGATGCCATTTACCACCGCTGTGCCATTCGGCAATTTTTTCCAGATACTCGTTTCTGTCCAACTCGCGATAAAATGTAATGGCTAATCGTCCCGTGGTGGCGGCATCCAGCGCAATTACCGCCGTTTTGGCGTGTTGATTCAATGCGTTACTATATCCAAAACCAGCGAGCGTTTGTTTCAATGCGTCGGCGTAATCAAAGCCCGTATCGGCGCGAAGCTCTATCTGTATATCACTCTGGGTTGCAGTCTGGGAACCTTGCAAAATTCCCCAGATGCTGTTGTCTTCAATCGGCGGCGGCAACACTTTTTCTATAGAGCCAATGGTAAAAGATAAAATTACCTGCTCGCCGCAGTAATAGCCGCGATCATTGATCAGATACCGTAGAAACTGATGGGCTTTTTGCGAGGATTCATAGCCGATTGCCACTGCTTCCGAAGACTCGGTAAATTTTCCGCGAAAAGTGTAGTTTGTTTTGTCATTCGCCGAAACCAACTTTGCATTACCCGAAGCATTTGAAATTTTCTTGGGGTGAGATATGGCAATGAGTTGCCCCTGCGCTCCACTGATATAATCAATTGAAACATCATCTTTGAGCTTAGCTTGTTCTTCGAATTTCTTCTTTTCATTCCGCGATAAATCTCGTCGGTTCACCAGGTTGGTTTCAGCCTCCCCTCGCGCATCATGCCTCTTATTTTTCTCACTTAGATAGTATTGATGCCACGCGCCGAGAAATGCTTTGTCTTCCCAAACTTTTGCCTGTCGATTGCTGGGGATTTCAACCTGAAAAATAATATTTGTTTTATCTTTCAGTTTCATTTCCGATAAATCAGAGGCAATGTTTCTTTTCTCAACATATTTATAAATCGCCTTGATCTGTTCGGTCGCAAATTCTGATTCAGCATAGGTTTTCAGTTGAGCAATGTAGGCATCAAATTTTTTCCCCTCCCCTTTTAAATATCCGTATTGATCAAAAACAGGATGCGGACATTCTTTAATTGAACGTCCTTGACTGTCCTCTGTGACTGGAATTGTGATATTGACAAGTGGAGTCCCAGGGGATTTCTTGGTTGGCTTGGACTGCTTTACAATTTTATCGAAACGAATAAACTTCCCATTACCATCAATAACAATTACGACAATCATATCGCTATTATTGGATATGGAGGTTGTTGAAAGCGGATACGCCTCGTTCAACGCCTCTACATTTTTGTCGTAGCTTTCAGCTAAATGTTGCCAGAATCCCATGATTATTCCTCCAATAATAAATCCATCAGGGATTGATCGTTGTCGAAGAGAGAGAAATTCCGGCCTTTCTCAAACTCTTTCACCGTCATCTTACGGATAAAGCGTCGCAATGCAGGGTCACAATTCTTCGGCATTGGAAATTCAATGAGACCGTCTTTCATTTTAGGACGCCACAGCCGCACAACAAGCTCATCTTTTCCCGTTTCATCGGGATAGTCGTACCCGTGAAACTGTATACCGAAATCAAGTTCGCCATAATTTTTATAAAAACTTTCACCTTCACCGAACAGACAGGGTTCAACATAGCCCTGACATTCCCGCGTACCAAGAAATATGTCCCGCCGACCGCCTTTTATAATGCTGCGTTTGGCGATATTGTGATGTTTGTTTTCATCGCGGTCACCATCAAGGTCATTGCGGTGCTCATTCCACTCAAAATGAGCAAGAACCTGATATTCTACATCCCGCAAGTAGGTATAATATGCAAGATCGTTCCCTCCGCTCATTTTGATGGGTTTGATTCCTTTGGACTCAGTCTGAATCTTCTCCATCACTCTAACTGCGTCGATATACCAAATAAATGTCGGTTTCCAATAAACGCTTTCAAGAATACCTTTAAGCGCCTGATAGGTCGGAATCTGGTAAGAAAACTTCTCGCCGCCTACCCGCGTAACGGGATCGGCAAACATGGCGTATCGACCTGTGATTTTGAACTCCACCGAGTTGCGTTTTTTGTCCATCTGACACCCCTTTTTCACATTACACATTCAATAAAGAAAACATTGCCTCACGCTTCAGTCCTTGTTCTTCGGCATCGTAGTAGTCTGGACTCAACAAGTAAAATGTGTCATCCACGATACTGGCCGCATGCTTGATTTCATCCCAGGTGTTTGCATAAATGGAGACTGTATATTTCTGTAACCTTTTTAAAATACGCATTTTTTCTTTCGAGCTATAAGCACATCGAAATTTATCAATAAGTTTCAGTGCATCACCATAGGGAACAACAACGCCGATCTGACTCCCTTCAATTACAGAAAACTCATCCGCCGCCGTTTGAAAGGCACTGGGTAAACCAGTGTATTCCTTGTTGTGGCGGTTTCGGAAAGCAATCGCTCCCAACGGGTTATTACTGAGCAAACTGAAAATCGTCGTCTTACCGTCTCTTGTGCTGTAATCCATTTTCTCTTGCTGCATATAAAAATAGTATTCATAAAATTGAGTGATAACTTCATCGCTCAACAGATCAGCACCCTGCTTTTCACGAAACACTCTTGATGTAACACCTTTACCATCCTTAATTTCTGGCAGACGAGAAAGATTTTCATCCTGGACATCGACAACAAAGACAGGCTGCGGTGTTGCGTTTTCTTTATTTCGATTACAACGACCGGCCGCCTGGATAATACTGTCCATTCCTGCCTGCGCGCGAATCACACAGTCAAACGACACATCCACACCCGCTTCAATCAGCTGCGTACTGACGCACAATGTTACCTGTTTTGTTTTGGGGTCCAGATTTTTCCGTAATCGGTCAAGGACATTCAAACGGTGAGCTGGACAAAGGTCGGTCGTCAGAAATGCTTTCTCGCATTCAATCTGCCTGCATTGCTCATACACTCCCCGGGCATCACCTTTGGTGTTCAGAATAACAAGCGTACTTTTTCCCTGTCCAATTTGTGCTTTCACCAACTCTGTAATCTGTTCATAATCCATCGGCAGTTGAGTTTTATCTTCAATGTTTACTCGCTCAAAGATTTTCAACTCATCAGGAGAAATGCTGACAATATCCGGCTCGTCAGATAATAAAACCGGACGCTCCGTCCTGTGAAGATGGGGTTGAGTGGCCGTGCAAAGCAGGATGGTAGTTTTTCCGAAAGTCTGCAAAAAGTTAATTGCTGCATTGAACAGATGGACGCATTTTATCGGTAACGCCTGAATTTCATCAAAGATTAGAACCGCCTCCGACATATTGTGAAACCTGCGGAGTTTTGAGGCTTTATTGCTGTAAATTGTTTCTAAAAACTGAACCGTGGTGGTCAAAATAATCGGACTGTCCCAACGGGAAGCCAGCAAACGATACTCTTCTTCTTTGTCCACCTCATCGAATATTTCAATATTGGAATGATGTTCAAGAATCAACTCCTCTGTTTTACGATACGCTTCGCATTTTCTCCGCTCTTCTTCACTTTTTGTGCATCGAATGCTTTTATCACATTCGGCCAGAGTACAACGAATTGTCTTTGCAGTTTGGTCAAGAATCGACAAATAAGGAATAAT
>DYNZ01000411.1 GCA_020720805.1 Leptospira biflexa
TTTAGCATCTGGGAAAGACTGTTAAAGAAATAGGAAGGTAAATGAAATATCATACTTGCATTGCCACACCCAAAGAGATGATGATCTATCGAATCGTTTGTGCGGAGTGTGGGCTTTCAAGCGAGACGGACAGTGACAAGTGGACTCCGGCACAAGGGACTTTCGAGTGCCCACGGTGCCGGGCAAATTATCCAATCACCCCACATGCTAAGGCAAAAGGGGATTTTTGGGATTGAAGAATGCAAAAGTCACGAGCAAAAAAGACAGACAGCCGAATGAAAATAACTGGGCGCGTTATCGTGGGCCTGACTCAAAGAAAATTGTATGTGGCAACTGTGGGGCGCTGATAAGTGTCGATGGGCCACAGATATGTTGGTCTTGCAATCCAACTAAATTAGAAGATTAAAGGAGAACGGCATGAAATCAAAGTGGATGGAAAGAGAGTTTTTGTTGACGTTAGTTAGTCAGATTTTGGGAATCCTTATGTTGGTCGGAGTTCTTTCTCCAGATCAGGGTCAGGTATTAGGGGAAGCGTCTGGTCAGATTATCGGTGGACTTGTGGCAGTGATTTCGGGTGGTTCGTATGCCATCAGCCGGGGGTTGGCAAAGAAGGTATGAAATTTTCATCATCCAAGGTTCCTCATATGTATTTTTTAGATGAAACACGCATTTCCGTTCAGACGGAGATAAAAGAGCACTATGCCGAAATGGAGTACGTCGATCTGACGCCCGATGGTCGCCTGACCTTGTGGAAAGCCTTTAGGTGGAATGGAAGTTCATTTGTTCAAGACACCCCTGAGTGTATGCGAGCGTCTGCTTTTCACGATGCCTTGTGCCGGTTGATGGCTCAAGGCTTGTTACCTGCATCTGTCAGACCAGCGGCGGACAAGCTATATTATGAGCTGTGCAGAGAAGACGGCATGAGCTGGTGGCAGGCCAAGATTCGATATGCTGGCCTGCGAGTTTATGGGACAGTTGCAAGCATAGGATAGCGCCATGAGAATACCCAAGTGGTGCGATTACAAGGAACAAAGTTGCACGGTT
>DYNZ01000412.1 GCA_020720805.1 Leptospira biflexa
TCGTGAAGGGCGGCAGTTTCCTGCCAAATGACCGTTTACACAAAGGTTCGTACACTCTCCATCCTGATCTTCCTCTCCATTGGAGACATCCCATCCATCAGGCTCAGCTTCAATGGTTTGGTCATCATCTTCTGGCTCATTTCTTCCTCCCATCGTTTCTTGAAAATCAAGCTCAGCCGGGCTTGGCTGATAGTTTATATCTATTGTAGCAATGTTTTTGATAGACTTAACTATAAAATTAGTTGAATCATTTTTTTCAGATATACAGAATTCTTGCAAAACTGGGGTTTCTGGGGTGCGTCCATTGCTGATGCTGGTTTCGGGGTTTTCAAAACTGGGGTCGCAGGATTCGAAATTGGGGTCAAAAGTGTTTGGGGGTCATACTCAAAAATAGATGTACAAATACAGTAGAGTCGTATCTCCCCTATAGGTGTATTCGTTTTTCTGTTCAAGTGATCGTCATTGCGGTGGAGCAGTCCAGCCTTCAGAAGCATCTTTGCAGCTCTTGTCGCCGTGATGCCACTTGCAGCCCGCAGAGCCTCCTTTGTAAAACAAATTTCCCCATCAACCAAAAACCCCGCCCGATCCAGTGGTACGAAATTATCCTGTCCTTGGAATCGCGTTTGATTTTTCACAACGAACTCCTTGATGTTTTCGATTATGACACCCTGAAGTGACTTAGCTGGGGTCTCTCGGATGACCCGTGACGGTCGGTGAGATCGGATAAATTTTGACAACAGAGCCGCGTCATCGCCAACGCTCAAACCAGCCTCTTCAAGTTTTACAACTAGAGCAGGGGGACGCCTGAGCGTATTTGCCGTCAAGTTTACGCGTGTAAGGCCACCTTCGAAATCACTGAACTCAATGAGAATCCCCCACTTTCCTTTTTCATCAACTGTTCGTGCGCGAATACAGAGAGTTGGTGAACACACAAATTTAAGGGGATCACCGGATTCCTCGTCATCTGCATAAAAGATTCCATCTTCTAATTGTCTTATCTCACCTGATCATATTCCAAACCACATCCCAAGAAAAACCTG
>DYNZ01000131.1 GCA_020720805.1 Leptospira biflexa
ATGGTATGACTGACGAGCAAGGCGCCTCGGGTGCAATTTTGGTCGTAGGCGGTGGTATCAGTGGGCTGACCGCAGCTCTTGAAGCCGCTGAGGTCGGAAACGATGTTTTTCTGGTGGAAAAAAATGCCTATTTTGGTGGCAGGGTGGCCCAATTAAACCAGTATTTCCCCAAGTTATGTCCACCAAGCTGTGGCTTGGAGATTAACTTCAAGCGAATCAAGGATAATCGCCGCATTCGTCCATATACCATGACCACGGTAAAGGCCGTCAGTGGTGGGCCGGGCAACTATGAGGTGACTCTGGAGACAACCCCTCGTTTTGTCAATGCCAACTGTACAGCCTGTGGTGATTGTGCTGCTGCCTGTCCTGATGAAATTGACAATGATTTCAATTTCGGGATGAATAAAAGCAAAGCAGCCTATCTGCCCCATGAAATGGCTTTTCCCCGTCGTTTTGTAATCAATAAGGGCGCCTTGTCGGCGGCTGGCGCAGCGGCGGTAAAAGCTTCCTGTAAATACAATGCCGTTGATCTGGATATGCAGACGGAGACCAAAACCATTAAGGTCAGCGCCATTATCTGGGCTACTGGTTGGACTCCTTATGATCCGACCAAGATGGACAACCTCAAGTATGGACAGTCCAAGGCCATTGTCACCAATATGATGATTGAGCGCATGGCTGCTCCAGGCGGGCCAACCGATGGCGCGATTGTTCGTCCTGGCGATGGCAAGGAACCCCAATCTTTTGCCTTTGTGCAGTGCGCTGGCTCTCGTGATGAAAATCATCTGGAGTTTTGCTCCTATATCTGTTGTATGGCGACATTCAAACAGATGACCTATATCCGCGAGCGCTACCCTGAAGCAAAAATTTATGTCTTCTATATTGATCTCCGAACTCCCGGCAAGTACGAAAAGTTCCGCGAGAAATTAATGAATGATAAAAACTCTTCGTTTATTAAGGGTAAAGTTGCTGAAATCATTCCCGAGGCCGATGGCGGTGTGACCGTGGTCGCTGAGAATGCCGTCACCGGTGAAAAAATTAAACAGAAAGTGGATATGGCAGTCCTGGCAACCGGTATGCAGCCTTCCCTGGCTGTCCAGGGTGCGCCCGTTGCCTTGAATCTGGATAAGAGCGGTTTTGTTATCTCTGATCCCGAAAAGGGTATGATTGCCGCCGGTTGTGCGCGAAAGGCCGCCGATGTTGTCACTTCTAACCAATCATCTACTGCCGCTGCCTTAAAGGCAATTCAGGTTTCCAGGAGGTCGTAAGCAATGGATAAAAAGTATTCTGCCTATATATGTACCGGTTGCGGTATCGGCGAGGCCCTTGATATTGAAGCCTTGAACAAGATTGCCAGCAAAGAGATGGCCATGGACTGTAAAGAACATGCCTGTCTCTGCGGCGCCGATGGTCGGGCCTTTATCGAAAAAGATATGAATGAGAACGGCGTGAACACCATCGTGGTCTGCGCCTGTTCGCCCCGGGTTATGCAAAACGAATTTACCTTCGGGGATGACAAGATAACGGTGCGGGTCAATCTTCGTGAGCAGGTGATCTGGTCGGCTGGCACCCCCGATGAAGGTAAGGAAGATTCTCATAAAGAGTGGTTGCAGGAGACGGCTTCTGACTATGTCCGTATGGGGTGTACCAGGGCCAAGAAAACCGAGTTGCCTGAAGCCTTCCAGTTGGAGACCATGAACAAGGAAATTCTGGTCATGGGTGGTGGTATCGCCGGTTTAACCGCAGCTCTGGAGGCCTCCAAGGCTGGCAGCAAGGTTACTATTATTGAAAAGGCTGATAAACTGGGCGGTAAAGCCCTGGGTTGGGCCAAGCAGTTCCCCACCAAATTGCCTTATGCCGATTTGGAGGAGAATTCCATCGGTTCTATGGTGGCCGCAGTTGAGGCCGATGGCAATATCAGTGTCAAGCTGAACACCGAGGTCGCCCGTATTGGCGGCGCCCCAGGAGATTTTGCGGTGACGCTCAAAGCAGCCGGCTCTAAGTCGGAATGGGATGCCCCTGCTAAAGTGGGGGTTGATGAGCAGGATCTGATCAGCCAAGGCAAGATGGAAGATCCCAATGCTGGTTTGAAGCCCTATGCGGAAGGTAATACCGAGGCCCAGAAATTTGGCGCCGTTGTTCTGGCAACCGGTTGGGTGCCTGCTGATGTCTCTCAGTTTACCCATCTTGGCTATGGCACAAATGATAAGGTTGTTACCAACGCCCAGTTTGAGAAGATGGCCAAGGAAGGCAAGCTTGGTGGACTTAAATCAGTGGCCTTCATCATGAGTCCTGGCGGTGAAGAAAATGATCAGGATTTCCCGTACTGTAACTCGGTTACCTCGATGGTGGCTCTGAAACAGGCCAAATATGTCCGCGAAAACAACGCTGATGCCAAGGCCTACATTCTTTATCAGCACATGCGGACCCCTGGACATATGGAGTTGTTTTACAAGGGGATTCAGCAGGATGATGGTATTTTCCTGACCAAGGCTGCTGTTACCGGGGTTGCGGCCTCTGGTAGTGGTTGTACTGTAACCGCTAAAAATACGCTTTTGGGTGAAGATTTAACTCTGGCTGTGGATCTGGTGGTACTGGCGGCTGGTATGGAGCCAACCACCAAGTATGAAAACTCCATTAACCTCGCTTATCGTCAGGGTCCTGCCTTCCTTGATCTTGATCTCTTTGATGGGTATGCCGATTCACATTTTATCTGTTTCCCCTATGAAACCCGTCGAACCGGTATTTATACCTGTGGTGGGGTTCGTAAGGCCATGAATATGGAAGAGACCATTGATGACGCCACCGGCGCCGCCTTGAAGGCGATTCAGTGTATCGAATCAGCCGATCGTGGCGTTGCTGTTCATCCCCGTTCGGGAGATAAAACCTATCCCGAGTTCTTCTTCCAGCGCTGCACCCAGTGTAAACGCTGTACTGAGGAGTGTCCATTTGGCGCCCTGGATGATGATGCCAAAGGAACTCCTTTGCCGAACCCCACCCGTTGCCGTCGTTGTGGCACCTGTATGGGCGCCTGTCCCGAGCGAATCATTGGCTTCAAGGACTACAATATTGACCTGATTGGTTCCATGGTGAAGGCCATTGAAGTTCCTGAAGAGGATGAAGACAAGCTGCGCGTCGTCATATTTGCCTGTGAAAACGATGCCTATCCGGCCCTGGATATGGCCGGCATGCGGCGCAATAAAATCAGTCACATGGTGCGGATTATCCCCGTACGATGCCTTGGCTCTGTCAATATGGCCTGGGTTCGCGACCTGCTTTCAGCTGGTATGGATGGTGCGATGCTTCTTGGCTGTAAATATGGGGATGATTACCAGTGCCACTTTGTCAAAGGTTCTGAGATTGCTACCAAGCGCATGGAGAATATTGGCGATACCCTGAAAACATTAGGACTTGAGCCTGAACGAGTGCGATCTGAGCAGGTGGCTATTACGGAATATGACCGTATCCCGCAGTTGGTCAATGATTTTGTCAGTGAGATTGTTGATCTTGGACCCAATCCATTCAAGGGTTTTTAGTCCTGTTTCTGTTGATACTGGTGTTTCGCAGCTTGCAAAATATGGCGAACACCAGTATCTTTCTTTGTTTTCTTTCAAGAGGAGCGCGCTCTTTTTGAGTATTGAGCAAGTGTCGTGATCGTACTGATCCTATAACAGGAGGAGAGGAATGGAAGTTCAACCCGATTTAGAGTTTATCAAGTATTTGAAGAGCGCTGGTGGCGATACCTTAAAAAAGTGTTACCAGTGCGCCACCTGTTCAGTGGTCTGTCCTTTGTCCACAGACACAAAACCCTTTCCTCGTAAGGAGATGATCTGGGCTCAATGGGGACTGAAGGAGAAGCTGGTGGCTGATCCCGATGTTTTCCTGTGCCATCAGTGCGGAGATTGTACGGCTTATTGCCCACGAGGAGCCAAGCCTGGTGATGTGCTTGGCGCCATTCGGGCCTATGCCTATACCTTTTATGGCTGGCCCTCCGGTCTGGCGAAACTGGCGTCCAGTTCTAAAGGGCTGCCCATGTTGATCGCCATTCCCACGGTGATCATTTTTGTATTGTGGCTGCTATCTGGTGGCATTGCAGTGCCTGACGCCGCAGATTTTGCTAAACATGGTTATCAGCAATTTTTTGGGCACTGGGATTTTCACTGGTTATCGAAAAATGTTTTCTTTATTGATGCCATTATGCTGGGTGCTGTTGGTATTGCAGTGGTTGCCGCCTATAAAGGTGTATCCAACATGTGGAAAGGAATGGAAGAGAGTGCTGGAATAAAAAACAACTTTCGTCCTTCTGTTGTCCAGTTCACTACAGAATTTTTGTGGCCAGCAGTGCAGGAAATTGTTCAGCATACCCGCTTCAAAGAATGTAAAACCAATCGTGACCGTGTTCAGGGGCATTTGCCTTTGATGCTGTCCTTTATCGGTCTGTTTATCGTCACTGCCTGGTCAGCGACTGCCAATGATGTTCTGGCTTTGATTCCTGGATTATCCTTTTTGCATGGCCCGATGTCTGTCTGGAACCCGATTAAAATTTTGGCCAATGTTTCTGCTGTGGCCATGATTGTAGGTATCGGTATCCTCTGGAGTAATCGGTCTAAAAAAGAGGCGGAAGATGGTATTACCCCGACTTTTTATGACTGGTTTCTGATATGGGAAATTATGGCCGTTGGTGTGACTGGCTTGCTGGCAGAGATTGCTCGCTGGGCAGGACTGGCCGCTCCTGGATATGTGATTTATTTCATCCATCTGGTAACGGTTATGATGCTGTTTTTGTACATGCCCTATACCAAGTTTGCTCATCTGGTATATCGCACATTTGCCATGGCCTTTGAACGATATCGAGATAGTGCCTATGGTAAAAATCCTTTGAATTCGTAGTACTATTAAAAAAAAATATTGCCGGCTGATCTCTTCACAAGAGAAGGCAAGGCAGTAATACCCATAACGGCCATTGTCTCTTTGACATGGCCGTTTTTTATGTGCGCCGATTTTTTTTATCTGCTGCTATGGGTTCATAGGGGGGGATTTTTTCAACTCAGGAGATTAATGGGCTGGATGTTACCACCAATGAGGTTGTTGATACATTTCGTTGCAGAGTGATTGCCGGAGGAGAGGGTTTGATGGTGGTTCTGGACTGAATCCGGATTCCCCTTTTTAATTTCTGGAGGTCTCGCCGTGAATATGATTTTGATATGCCTTTATGAAAAAAAAAGATTGCCATCAATACATTGAGCAGGTATATTAAAAAGTTTGTATGCTGGCGTAGCTCAACTGGCAGAGCAGCTGATTTGTAATCAGCAGGTTGC
>DYNZ01000132.1 GCA_020720805.1 Leptospira biflexa
TATGGCCTGTTCTTTGTTTTTACCCGATCCTTGTTAAGGTTGAGTTTAAATTACTATTGGCGTTTTTCTCTCAGATCAGATCTTCGATTCCAAAAAGTCACCCCCCTAATGTCTACGAGAGGCCTAAACAATTTTCTTTTTCCTTGACATCCGGCACTTTTCTAATGATCATGATCCGGACTTTTTCATTGTTGCGACAATCTCATTTTTTCTTCCTGAGTTATAGCGTTAGCGCATATACGGAGGCCGGCCATGAACCATCAAATCACCCTGTCAGACTCATATTCGTACCATAAAATTTTCACAAAGTATTTTCCCACCGTTCTCATAATCATAATTGCACTTTTGACATTTGGATCAAAACTTGCATTTACGGCACAAGGGCAAGAAGACATATTTTTTCTTCTGATTGACACTTCGCAATCAATGAACCAGCGCATGAGTGGCGGGAATACCTCAAGAATGGAATCCGTCAAGACCAGCTTAATGGATTTCTGCGGTCGCATTCCGCCTGACTCACAGGTATGGCTTTACACCTTTGACAATGGGATCAGGAAGAAATTGGAGGCAGTGCCGATGGCCGATAATGCCAGTCGGCAAAATCTCATCCAATTTATAAAAGACATAGAAGGAACTGGCAAAGTTACATACGCATGGAGTTCCCTTGATGAAGTATTGAGTAAGGCGTCAACATTGGTTGAAAAACAGACATCTCAAGTTCATCTTTTAGTTTACAGTGATGGGAAGGATGAACAAAAAGACGGATCTCCTCTTGCGGACGTGCTTGCAAAATACCAAAATCAAATTAAAACAAAAGCCATTAATGGCTCATACATTACAGTCGGTTTTGAACTGGATAAACCTGTCGTCTCCACGCTTACTGAAGGAGGTTTTGAGGTTCTGGCCGCCTTTGATCCCGAGGCGTTAACCCCGTTAAAGGTCATGTTCGGCTGGGCGCCGGAACGTCCGTTAAAAAACCAGCAGATTCAATTCTTCGACCGCTCCTTGGGGATGATTTCAGGGTGGGAATGGGATTTTGGCGATCAAAGTCGAAAAAGTGATGAAAAAGCGCCCGTACACCAATACGCCCAACCTGGTGACTATGTTGTCACTTTAACGATCAGGGGTCTCAGAGGCAGGAACAATACATTTAGCCAACCCCTGACAATAACCGAGGGAGAGAAACCTCGGGCCAGTTTCGAAGTCGGAACTGACCGGCCTGTTGCCGATACAGAAATTAAATTCACCGATATGTCCAAAGGGCTTGTAACGAGTGCAAGCTGGGATTTCGGGGATGGCAGTCAAAAGGTTGTGAAGGATTATTCTCAGTCAAACACAAGTCGCTCAGTAACACACCGCTTTGAGAAGAAGGGCGAATATCAGGTTCGGTTAACTGCCATTGGCCCAGATGGGCAGGGTGAGCAGACTGTTTCTCTTGCTGTCGGCGAACCCCAGACACCGGAACCACTGTTTGACTTTCAACTGCTGGGCCAGCGGGCAGAGGCAAAAACACCATCAGGAACTCCCGAACTTACTGTTCGTTTTGACGATAAATCCTCAGGTCTCATCAGAAAACGGCTTTGGGATTTTGGCGATGGAACCAATAGAGAGGAACAAACATCATTCCCTTCCATAGAACATACCTTCAGTCCCGGCGATTTCAAAGTGACCCTGATAGTCCAAGGCGATAATGAAGAATTTTCCATGCAGAAGCTGGTGAGCATACCTCCCCCCCTAACCCCTCTGGAACGGTATCGTATATTCATAATAGCTGGCGCGCTCATTTTTTCAGGCCTGCTTACCGTTGTATCACTAAGGTGGTACAGAATTACTAAAGAGAGAAAAAAAAGGCGTTTCTCCGGAACCATGTCATGGAGTCGTGATGGGAAAAAGTGGAATGACGAGCCAATCGCCAAGATGTGTGAAAGTTACGAAATGCCCCTTAATGAGGGTCTTCACGGAATAGCAGGGGTTGCTGTGATAACGAAAGACATGATGGATTCGTTCGAAGAAAAATATCTTGTTGTTGTAAAACGTAATAAACATATGGAAGAGTCTGATTCTTTAGACGCTATTGGCTCACCGTCCAGGAAACTGCACGGATTAAAATTCAGTTTCACCAAATTATAAAAATTGGAGGAAGATATGCGCGGATTCAGAAAGATTTTGATGATTGGTCTTGGCGGCAGTGGCAAAAAAATCCTTGTAAATTTAAAACGGCACCTTCTTGATTCCTGCGGAACGGTCCCCCCTTGTTTCCAATTTCTGGCGTTTGACACGGACAAAAGCGAGGATAAGGCATTCTCACTTAACGACGGGCGGGAAATAACCCTTGATCCAGGAGATTTGATCCATCTTGAATTAAATAATCCTGCCGCCTTTATCGAAAACGCACCCAAGCCAATGCAGGAGATGCTCTATGGCACAGATGTAATGAGCCTTCGCAGTATTAACAACGGCGCACATGGAATTCGTATCGCCGGCCGACTTGCGCTTCTTTCCAATATTATCAAGGCGGAAAAGGAAATAAAAAATCGAATAGTGGCGCTCAATGATTTAGAACTTCCTTACAAGATGGAGCAGGCTAAATTCGAACTCTATGGCACAAACCCTGAAATCTGCATCTGCGGTTCCATAGCAGGCGGGACAGGGAGCGGCACTTTCCTTGATATGGGTATTCTGTGTCGACTTCTGGCTAAAGAGATCTCTGATTACAACGACTTAAAAATCGTTGGAGTTTTTCTTCTATCCTGGGTTTACGAAAATATGCCCACGACACAAAACTGCAGGGCTAACAGCTATGCGGCGCTTTGTGAACTGGACTACTTCATGAACCTCAGCAGTCTGCCGGCGAAAGAAAAATCAAAGAATGCCTACAAGGCTTATTACAACAGGGAGGTGAGTATCGAAGGATCGCCTTTCGATGTCGTACAGCTCGTTGATGGTCGCAATGAATACGGAGAAAACAAAGCGGATGTTGGCAAACTCATCGCGGCGGTTTCCGATGCCATCGCCTGTGCGGTAAGTGAACTGGGAGATCATGCCGGCAGTCATCTCGATAATATTATTGGCACCTTTGCCGCGCTGCCCCCAGGATTATGGAGTGGCCGGTTCCCCCATTACACCAGTTTCGGTGTCAGCGCACTGTATTACCCGGCAAAAGAGAATCACGCCATCCAATCCCTGACCTCCGCCATAGCTCTTCTCGATGAAGCTAAAATATTCTGCAAGACCTCTGGCGCGGGCTCTTCGG
Organism: Leptospira biflexa; assembly: GCA_020720805.1. Classification (GTDB taxonomy): domain Bacteria; phylum Spirochaetota; class DYNZ01; order DYNZ01; family DYNZ01; genus DYNZ01. Next base: position 3,254 of record DYNZ01000132.1, read on the forward strand.
ATGATGTTACCCATGAACTTGACTCCTTTCTGGATGACATCCAGCTCGACAGTGATAATCCCCAGGCTTTCGCAAGCAGACTCCTTGGCATTACTGGCTCTGACCTCCAGGTTAAGGTTCCCCAGGATTTCGACTACGGAAGCCGTGGCATTGAATCCAGAATTACAAGTTTCAAGAATCAATACATGAACAGACTGGATCGAATTCTCAAGGACCGTGAGGAAACATACTATTCTGAACAACGCGATGAATTACGCAGCAAAATCCGTGAAAGGGCGACAATCTACCGTAAAGCTGAAATTTCCGGAGGGCGCCCAACCCTGTTTACCATCTCATGGCTGGGACAATTACAAAAATCTCTTACCGAAATGGGTGAGCATTACAACAGAACAATCAGGGGTTGCGACACCGAAGACACGGCCTTCAGCGAATCAGAAAAGGTGCAGCTGGAATCTATAAAAATGGGCAGCGACAATATATTCCGGAGAACACGCCAGGAAGGATTTGAAAAATACACCCAGATACTTGGCCAACTCTTGGATCTGCGCGCCAAACGGAAAACCAGCGAAACCGCAGTACGTATTGTGCGTGATATGCAGGATGAGGTCGAGAGCCAAATGGCAACAGCCAGGGTTTCAACCGTGAAAGGGGATGATGTTAATATCAATCTCAATATGGCACACGGGATACTCCAGAACAAACTCAATAATACTGGCAAAGCTTTCCGGCAGCGCAAGAACAACCCCTTTGAGGTGATTGTTGGCGAGGAAGATGCATTGTACTATCACAAGGAGAAGAAAGAGCTTCCGCAACTCACCTTCGAGGGCTTCAAAAAGGAAATGGGAATCAACTCACCGACGGATTTATACAAGAAACCGGATGAAATAGAAAACCTTTTCTTGGAATACGCCAAGGGGAAATGGCACTTCCTTCTGGACACGACTATTGATAATGTACTCGAATATCACGCAAAAAATTCTCCAGACTACATAACGACGCAGTTTCGTCACGCCCTGCGCCTCTCCAGTGCCTTGTGGAGCTATAACAGGGGCCTGTTAACCCCTGAACGCCAGGCTAACATGTATCATATTGTCGTTTGTGGCCACCGCAGTTCTCAAGATGGAAAAACCATCTATCAGGGCACCATTGATAACATAGGCGCAAGCATGAATATGCAATATGCGCCGACCTGGTCATCCACAGATGACCCGCATCGGATTGTCATACTCAGATATGCCGTATCCCTGCCCGGTTATGCGTTGTCCTCTATGCAAGAATACCGCAAGCGCTACGAATTACAGGTGCTGCCACCGACGCACTTCGATAAGCGTTTCCGCTTTGGTCTTGGTGACCTTTTCCCTGACCAGTTCGGGGAGGATTTGGCTTTCCGTATATTGACGCTCGCAATCGTTCCCGGGATCGAAGTGATAACCGATGAAAAGGTAAAAAAAGGTCACCGTTACACCATTGACTATCCTGATGAATTAAATGACGACTATGAACCTGTCACCTTCGACAGCTTTATTGACCTGTTTGCCTACCTTTTGGAAAACGATCATGTGGTCAAGATCCTGATGGATAAGATCGTTGCCAGAGTAGAGGAAAAGGGAGCGGCGGCTCTCAAACCTGTCATCGAGACATATTTACGAAAGATGCAGGAGCGTTTCAAGAGTACGGATTTCACCAAGCAGATCACAGGGAAATATTACTATAAAGAGATTAATCTGTTGAAAGAATTACTCGTTTGCCTCGAACGGGGAAAATCCATGACGGATTTCTTCGGACAATGACAGGAAGTAGGCAACAGAAACCATAGTCGCAAGGATATGGTCAAAACTTTTGAATGCGGGATGAATCCCCCAACCCAAGGTTGAAGGCTGAAGAAGAAGTGGATAAGCGGCATCGCATCCACCAATGTTGCGGACTTCGGTGGATGCGATGCCGCTTGTCCACCCTGCATTTTGCCTGAATTTCTCGTTTTTTTATGACACCTAAATCCTGCAATCACTTGGCATTCGCCAGTCAATACAGGC
>DYNZ01000413.1 GCA_020720805.1 Leptospira biflexa
CCTTCAGATGCCCCTGATTTGCTCAAGGTCGAACGATAATTATCGACGAGTATCCGGACGGCTCCCGGCGCCGAAATATGCCTTCAGGTGGCCAAAAAATCGACTTTTTATCTTAATGATTTCAGTTGGTTACATCACATATCGGGCTTGACAGGCCCTGCTTTTTCGTGTAGGGTGCAGCCATGAAATCAACTATTGAAATTCGAGAATTGGCATCAAAAGCATCTCACAATATCACCAGCCGGCTTGTCTGGCATACGGCACTGAAGGATCAGGCCGGTATTGCCCAGAGTCTGGCCGACGGAAAAGATATCCAGGAGATATACGGCCTCGGCGAGGCAGCCCTCTTTGATGAGTTTTTCTGTTTTCTTGACCAACTGGGGATAAAGCCGTTGGCGATGAAACTCAAGCCGAAGATAAAAAAAAGAGAAACAGGGATCAACTTCCTTACTGTATTCTTGATCTATGTCATGAGAATAGTCTCCGGATTTCCCCACTTCTGGAACATACAGCCCGTATTGCTCCAATCCCAGCCGTTGATGCATCTGGTAGGGTTTAATGCCCGTGAAATAAGGGAAGGGACAAGCGAAAGGGGTTTGCGCGGCCAGGCAAAAGTAGAAAAACAGACATCCGATCAGGGCAATATCGCAGTTGACGCGGCGCCTGCTGGTGATTTGGCTGCGGACACCGCAGTTGCAACTTCTGCCTTAGCCACAGGTTCGGATGAGAATACTGTTGAAGCGCACGATAACGACAAAATCCGCGGGCCAATTTGTCCGCAGTTCATTTCTTCGTTCATCAGCAATCTCCTCGCCTCGGCGCTGGAGAGTTTTTTTAACGCCGTCATCAAAATTCTGGCATCAAATTCATTATTTCCGAAGAAAGTTCACGCATTAATGGATTCATCCGAGATTCAATCCACCGAACGATGCGTCGGATGCGGCAAGGTGTCCAAGGAAAAAGCCCCTGAGCTTCGACTTCGCGACAAACGGATTCGCAAGGTATGGGAAACTGTTTTTGGATTCAAGATATG
>DYNZ01000414.1 GCA_020720805.1 Leptospira biflexa
ACCTCTTTGAATCCCTTGGTGATGATGATGCAACCATCGCGCGACTGAAAACCATTATTATTTCGCTGGACTGGGAAATAACCGACGATATTCTGCAGCAACTGCAGAATGAGTTGTTGGATCTCAAGGATATTTGGGCGGGAAACAAGATTAATCTCATTTATGTTCAGGCCTTGGAAAAAATTGGTCGCTATATTGCAACGGAAAAGGCAAGCGCCCACCCCAACGCCATAAAACTTCTGCTCGCCTTTTATTATAACCTGGAAAAAATAGTTTCTTCGGCCTCCATGAGCGAGGTCGAGAAAAAACAGATATTACTGCAGGATATTAAGAGGTTTGAACAATTCAAGGCCCAAATTTCTCCCCCTTCACAAAACAAAGGGCAAGCTTCTCCTTCCATAATCGCTGCTCCCGTTATCCCTGCCCGGCAAGCTGTGCCCGCCCAGAACACTTCTTCCACCTCTGCCACAGGTACGAAAGATCCTCTTGTCAACCTTAAGGCCATTGTATTGGGCATAGATTGGGAAATTACCGACGACAACCTCCTTCGTCTCAGTGAAGAGGTTGCTCAACTGGAGAGAATTTATAGTGAGAGTCGGGCGAAGCTGATCTTTCTGCAAGGCATTGGTGCGCTTGGCAATTATATCCGCGCCACTAAAAGCAGTGCCCATCCCAAGGCTTTTAGGTTATTACACTCTTTCTACGCTGGCTTGGAAAGTATTTGTCGGGGCGGATTTACCAGTGATAAAGAGAAAGAGGTGCTGCTCACTGAAGTCAAGAAATTTAATGAATTCAAAGCGGTGATAGCCCCTGTCTCCTCACAAATTATTGTTCCTGTTCAAAACGCACAACCTTCTTCAACAAATGTTGCAGAGATGAAGAGGGTGGAAGGGGAGCAAGGAGGAAGTATTGCTCCGGCATTTGCAGATATGCCAGACACAGTTCGAGGTTTTCGTGCCGACACCTCCTTTGTCAAGGATGAAATTGACCAGGGTGTGGCCAGTTTTCTGGGAGAAAAACCTGCCATA
>DYNZ01000415.1 GCA_020720805.1 Leptospira biflexa
CCCATACTGGATATGGAGATCAGGAGCGTTCGCACACGGACACCATTCAATCACAGCCGAATTACCCTGGCTCCAGTCAGGCGCTGTTCCAATCGGACAATTTCCAGGAACATAATACGCCTCACCACTACCTCCACACCCAGGCTCTGTCGGAGTTGCGCACCCCTCATGCCCCCCCTCACGCACGCTATTGCAATCAGGATGACAACCTGGATCAGTACCCGCCGCCCTTACCCCGCTTGGCACCACAAAAGCTATTGCAATCAGTACCACGACCAGCAATCCGCGCCATCCGTATTTATTCATATTGGATTAGGTATTTCACTTTTTTATTTGTATTGATTATCTCATCTGGATTTGCTTTATGATTCTGCACAATTTCTGACAAACTCCGCGTATCACTCCATGTCAGGCTATACCATTGCTCTGGGTCATACGACTCATGATTTAGGTCCCCACTTTTTTGGATATCTTCTGTGTTAAATGTCAACCATACCCATTTAAAGCCAGCCATATCCCCATCCTTTACACTCTTTGCTGTATGTTGCACATACCCATCCCCCACCTGTTTCCAATCCATGAAAAAGTGGTACAGCTTCCCGTCCTTCCCCCGTAGATACAAACTATAATCACTCACTCTCTCTATCTTTCCTCCCATGTAATAATAGTAGAGCCCTTTCACATCAGGGTCTTCGTTCGCCAACATTATTGTGGGTTGTAGGAAATCATATTTTGCAGTACCGCATAACTTGCTATTGGGTTTTCAATCGCACTGCCCGCCAAGCCAAAAAGGCTGAAAATGCCCTTGATTTTGCCTTTTTTATACCTCGAATAGGTATAGACAAGATTACTCATAGCAAGTTATGCGGAATTGCCATATTTTTTTTACCGCTTGTTGATAAGCAAATCTGATTGGGGTCACTTGCACATTATTCGCAAATATTGGAGAAAATATCAAAAAATAAACGCCAGTCCCCACTATCACAAGCACCACAAATACAACAACCAGTATCTTCCCCCATTTTTT
>DYNZ01000416.1 GCA_020720805.1 Leptospira biflexa
TAACTACATGTACCACTCAATGGTATTGAAGAAATATTTTGTCTTATAGGTCTGTAAAAGGGATTGCATGGTCGCAAATTATTAATCAAGGGAGAGTGCAGGTTATGGGATACTATATGTGGATGGGCAGAACGCCGAACAAAATGCCGATTAAAAATCAGGAGTTATATGACTTCATTGAGGCAAAGTCATGGAGCGTTATCGATGATGAAGATAATGGCCCTGAGCCCTCCTTTTTTTATACCCCTTGGGGAATGATCCGGGTGATGGATAAAGCTCCAGCGGATGGATCTGTACAGTCGTCATGGTTAAACATTCGACTGTCCTCGGCAACGAAAGAATTTCCCCAGGCATTACAATTTTATCTGGATCTCGCTCATGAACTGAATATGGATCTTTTTAACAGTAAACGCGTTGTTACAACTGAGAATTTTATGACCGCGGTGCAAGATTTTAATAACGCATCTGCTTTGATCGAGCGACTATTCGGCCATTATGAAGCAAGAAAAAAGGCATAAATAAGGAGGCGATGCCTGTAACAACGAATTTACGGATAAAATCAAAATGGTTAACCTCAACCATCGCACAAAAAAAAGCGGTAAGAAATAAATTTCTTGCCGCGCGTAACGCAGAAAAGCAGACATCACCCCCGCTTTCTCCGGGCAATCAGACCAAGCAAGCCTGACCCAAGGAGGATGATACCCGCTGGCACGGGAACCGGGGCAGTGTTGGGGTTGGCTACCCCACCAACCGGAAATGAACCACCGTACTCATTGTTGATTATGTCTAAGGCATAATTATCAACGGCAATGGTCATCCAGTTTGTATAGCCGGCAAAGTATTGCCATGATACTGGAAAAACAAACGTTTCTCCAGCAAAAAGAACATCGTCATACGGACCACAAATACCAGTGCCTGTACCATTAGGTCCTGTAGTCATCGTAGCAAGGAGATTAAACTCATCAGGCGCCTTCACTACAAAATCAAAAGTTTCCCCGACATCAACATTCACACCATAAGTAATCAT
>DYNZ01000417.1 GCA_020720805.1 Leptospira biflexa
CATTTAACCCGCCTATGATCATGGTATAATAACCGTTCTCATCTGGCTTTAATATACCCTTCTTATTTTGGTTACTCAATGATACTTCTGAAAAATGAATCATAGCCATATTTTTATCTCTCTTGATTGATCATACGATATCCGGTGGACTCGTGTACCATAAGTTAAATGAAAAAAAAATAAAGAGGAGTAGGAAGGGCAAACCTTTCCTACTCCTCTTATATATTACAGCTTTAAGAACACCAGACGTATCCTTATTACTGCTGCGGCCAGCATGACCTCTGGCACTTTTTTGTTCATGAGGGTCAAGGTGTTGTTCAGCACCTTGGTCATTTCTGGACGGTACCCGGCTTTCACCGCGTACCTGTCCGCTATGACCTCTTCCCGGATCATAGCGAACATGTTGTAGTAGCGCACTTTGCGGTGCGCTGCTTCAGCCAGGTGACCCTTCTCATGGGCCACGACAGCCTCAACCATACGTTGGTCGAAGCCTCGTTCAACCATCCCTGACTCATCCAGGTAGATTCCTTTCATGCCTGGCACGGCGACCATGACAGCGCCGCCGTAATTGATGAGGCTTCCTGCCTTCATCAGAATAACACCATCGGGTCTTACCCCGATGGTGTATTGGTTTAGGGCTTTTTTCAGCCCTCTCAGGGTTTGCCGGTAACCCGGCACCATTTTACCCAGCATTGGGTAAAACAACTGGAGGAGAATAACTCCTCCAGTTGTAGCAGTCATGATGCCAAAACTCCAAATCATGACACTAATAAACAGTTCCATATTACCCTCCTCAAGGTAATGGCTGACTGTGGGACCAGACAGTCGATTAAGATAGTCCCTTCTATTTCTTATATATGTAATTGTAAAAAAATCAGATACACCGGGTGTCCGGTGTATCTGAACTAAATGTATTGCTACCCGATAAATTATATCAAAAAAATACGATATAACCAGCAAATAAAACCAACCCTACAAAACAAATCACGATAGTATAAATAGCCGCGTTCTCAAAAGCTTCTATTT
>DYNZ01000418.1 GCA_020720805.1 Leptospira biflexa
TTATAAAGCGGAATGATGCAACTTAGCAGTACTGGACTATCAGGATTCGTCACGGGATAACCTTTATGAGGTGGTCAAGTAAAAATGGACAGTTTATTAAGCGGCTTTTTTTAGAAGCCACCTTTTCTCAAATTCTTTTGGACTCATGTAGCCCAAATATGAATGTCGCCTTTTGCAGTTGTAAAACATTTCGATATAGTCCACGATATCTTTTCTGGCAGCATCCCTTGTTGCGTAGCTGGAGAAGAACACGCGTTCCGTCTTGAGGCTGCCAAAAAAGCTTTCGGCTACCGCATTGTCCCAGCAATTGCCTTTCCTGCTCATACTGCTGAGCATTTGATGTTTGTTCAGCATATTCTGAAAATCCTTGCTACAATACTGACTCCCCCTGTCTGAATGAAAAAGCAGACCCGGCCCTGGTTGGCGTCGCCAGATGGCCATCCGCAACGCATTCATAATGAGGCTTGCAGTCATCCGGCTATTCATGGACCATCCCACAACCTGCCGTGAAAACAAATCAATGATTACGGCCAGATATAGCCATCCTTCGCTTGTCCAGATGTACGTTATGTCTGAGGCATACGCCTGATCAGACTCCTTGGCATTAAACTCGCGGTTCAGCAAATTCGGGGCAACCGGCAGAGAATGTTTACTATCTGTGGTCACTTTAAATTTTCTTTTTTGTTTTGCCGCCACATTGGCAATCTTCATCAGCGTTGCGGCTTTGGCACGACCGCACGAAACGCCATGGGCTGTGACGTGGTCAAATAAAAGTAGACGTTTTATTAAGCTGCTTTTTCCCAAAGCGTCTTTTTCTCAAACTCCATGGGGGTCTGCTGAGGCACCTGAAAGCCAAGCTCGATCCATGAACTTCGTCAGTTGACTGTCAGGCATCGGTAAAGGCAAGCATCGATTAACTCAGTCTATGACAGGCAGGCTCTGGCGAATGTGGCAAGGGAAATAGAAAATACTAATTTACCGTTATAGGGGAGATTGTTATATCCCACCAGCGTAGAACGGGCGAT
>DYNZ01000419.1 GCA_020720805.1 Leptospira biflexa
CCTCGCAATGACATTTGCAAAAAAGGCGGAAAGAACTTACCTGGAGGACTATACGTCACAAGTTCCTTTTCAAAGAATTACCCGGCACATTATTTGGAGGGCATGTGAAATGACAACTGGCACAAAGCTGCGTTGGTATGTAAAAATACCCCTCAAAATCATTATTGCCCGCATCCCACTATCTCATGCAGTCTGGAACAAACTCGGAATATTCAAACACGGGGAAATGCAGGAGTTCTCTTATGCCCGGGGTGTTTTTAGCGGACACCTGAAGAGAGCGGGTCTTATGGAAAAGGAGAAAAATACCGACAAGGTGGTAATGGAGGTGGGACCGGGCGAATCTTTATTTTCCGCCCTGCTTGCAAAATCTTATTGTTTCAAACGCTCGCTGCTCCTGGATGTGGGTAATTTTGCATTACCGACCCTGGATGCGTATAAAAAATTATCGGGATGGCTCGCAAATGAAGGACTGCCCTGTCCGTCCATAAATAATTGCGGTTCCATAGATTCCATGTTAACCGCTTTGGATTCTCAATATCTTACTGATGGGTTGAATTCACTAAGAAATCTTCCTGGTGAATGTGTGGATTTTATATTCTCCCACGCAGTCCTTGAACATATCCGCAAAAGCGAGTTTATCGAAACCTCAAAAGAATTTTGGCGCATTTTAAAATCGGGCGGAGTAAGTTCACATGTGATTGATTTTACAGATCATCTTGAACAATCAATAAACAATCTGCGTTTTAGCGACAGATTTTGGGAAGCAGAATGGGTTGCGTCCTCTGGTTTCTACACAAATCGTCTTCGGTTGGGCGAGATGACGCGAATTTTTGAAGACCGGGGGTTTAAGGTGGATGTGCTGGAGAAAACAGAATGGCGGGTCGTTCCAATTTCAAAAAAGCGCCTCAGCGTTCATTTTATGTCCATGACTGATGCGGAACTAAAAACATCGGAAGCCATACTTCGTCTTCACAAACCCGCCTGATACCGGACAGTTCCATGAAATCATGCGGTTTTGTTTTTCA
>DYNZ01000034.1 GCA_020720805.1 Leptospira biflexa
GGGTTCCTTTTTATCAACTAAAATCAAACTCTAACGGAATAAGGGACAATTTCTCGTTTCTTGGAATTGCATATCTAGACCTATATAATCAAGCACATCAATTTTGCCGCGTATAAATTCACGTTCAAAGCGCTTGATTAAATCAAGATTTTTTTGGATTACATTCTGTGGAAAAAGCTACAGCTCCGTCTGGTAGTATTGAATCTGTTTTGTTAGTAGATCAATTCTCTTATCTTCCTGGGATTTTTCCAAATTTAGCTGCATTTTCATAATCTGAAGTCGCTTTTTTTCCAGCCTAAATTCTGCCGCATCAGGATGCCACAAAGGAAGCGGCAGCGAGACACCAGCTCCCCAGATCCGCTCCTCAGGATTTCCCGGAGCGCTGTTAAAGAAACCTTTAACCGAGAGATCAGGCATGAGTTGCATTCGCAATGCCTCAATTTTTGCAATTTGATGCTGCAGCATGGCTTCATGCAGGCGCATACGCATGGTTTTCTTATTCTCTTTTTTTATAAATATTAATTGTAGAACCTCTTGAGCCGGGCTGTCGATTACCAGGGATTCCCTAAGAACTTGAGAAAGCTCCAAGCGCTGAAAAAAATTATTTTTTTCATCAATGCGCCTCTGTCGCTGCACCAGGTGCTGCCGCAGGCTCCGTAAGCTATTTTCAACAAATTCACGCTCGGTTTGCTTTTTCGGAGAAATAAAGTGACGGCTTTTCAGATAGCGATGCACAATCTGAAATCGTTGAATGCGATCCTGCTAAAACTGCTCTTGAGCCCGGAGAAAATGCAATTCATACACAGATTTGATGGCTTCAGATAAAATTTCTATACGTCGTTTTTCGAGCCGAAGAGATTGCAAATCAAGATTTTTCTTCAGCTCAAACTTCTTCGACCTTTTTTTGCCGGGAAAAGGGATCGTCTGTGCAATCTCAAAATTATAGATGGTACCCGACTTCTCGCTTTGTTTGTAACCGGACTCTACTGTTACTTCCGGCCGAGACCAACCGTGATAATTCTTCATCTGGACGCGCAACGCCTCCAAATGAAGTTCCTCCATTTTAGCTTCTGGAAACCGATATAAACTAGAAATAATAGTTGCAATGGGGTTCGGCTGCTTTTCGGCGTATAATTCCCTAGCTATAAAAGTGATTTGATATAGGAGTGCCAGATAAAAAAAGATGAGGATAGGACGCTTCATTTTTTAGCTCCAAATTTTTTCAACAAACGAGCAATGTTCCGGTACCCTTTCCATTCAGCCATCTCCAGAGCCGTAGTACCATCGCGGCTAACGACATGAACATCACATTTTGCTTCAAGAAGAATTTTGACAATCTCATAATGGTTTTGCTGCACAGCAAACATAAGCGCACTGGCCCCTTTTTTATTCAATGAATTTATTTTGATGCCATGTTTTAGGAAAAGAACGACTAATTCACGATGCCCCTCGTAAGCGGCGATCATTAAAGCGTTCAACCCGTCATGATTGCTATGATTTACTTTTGCCCTGTTCTCTAATAAGGCTGCTGCAATTTTATAATTGCCTTTCATGGACGTGACCATGAGAGACGAATTTTTTTCATTATCCTGGTAATTTACATCCGCTCCGAGTGACAATAAATTTTTTACTTTTTCAATATCTTCCCGCTGCACAGCGTCAAAAAGTTCCGCACCTGAAGCCTTTAAATTTTTTTCAGGAAAAACGGCCGGTCGTAAGGTATTACAGCTTATGACCGTTGCGCTAAAAAAAATAAAAAAGAGTAACCGAACCATTTTATTTTAACAAACCTAACTCTTTTCTTAAATTTTTCATAAAGATAGGACCTGGATCTGTTTTATGCCATGGCTTATAAGTTGGATCCTTTGTAATAATAAGCGGGAAATGCGGCATCTTAGGGTCGCGGTATTCATGATGACCTATGACAAATTTGACGCTGGGATATTTTTTTAGCAAATAGCGGATCAGGATAACATTGCTTTTTAATTGTGCCTTGGTTAAATATTTGTTTGAAGCTGCCACATTCTCGATACCCAGGGAGGTGTAATTCAGACCGACAGCATGCCTGGAGATATAATTTTCTGGTATAAAAGAGTAAATTTTACCATTACGATCCACGATGTAATGGGTGGCAGTATTAATTTTTCCACCGCGATTTAAATCAGGCCGCTTCTGATTTAAATAATCGTTTTGAAAATAATAGAGAATCTCCTCAAAAGTTCGGGTATAGGTTGCGTGTACAATGATAATTTTAGGATCCTTCAATTCTACCGTATCCATACCATAGTGGTGACGATTGTAAGCGGACATCTCTTGAATATAAATATCCGAAATCTTTTTCTCATACCGTTTATCGATTTCAGGATTTTGGGCAATAACTGGCTTATAGCTAAGGCCAGATAAGACTAGCCATATAGCAATTAATGATGACCTGCTTCCTAATTGCAGATAATTTGTTATTATTCTTTTAAAGAGATTTCGTATCTGTTCATGAAAATTCATTGCAATCACCTTGTTATATATTTATAAGACAATTTTCAATCTGGTAGCGCAAAAAAAAGACATAGTATAGAATCTGCTTCATACTTGCCTTCAATCGCTCTTTCTCTTCCTGGCTAAAAAATCGATCTGCGGCATCCTGGGCGTATTCAGATAAAAAACATTGAATTTGCGGAGATAATCTTTTATGAAACAATTCGGAAAATTTTTTAAAGGGGTATTGCATTGCGGGGGTAATTCTGCCTTCGGCCTCCCAAGCAAGATTATTTTCACGAATTATCAATAAAAACCCACCCTTTTTATTCTCAATATAGATGCGATTCTCTTCCTCGATAAAACCGATGCTCTTCCAAAGCAATATTAGTTGGTCAAAAAACAGATCTATATATTCCAAGAGATTGCCTCGCTCGATGCCTATAATTTTTCCGTCATCGGTAACTGACTCCAGATAAATCTCTGCTATCTCCTGATATGCAACGATGGTAGCACGAATACAATTTGCCATATTCAATACGGACAAATCGCGACTGGCATTTATAAGGGAACCGCGTCCTGTAAAAAAAAGATCTTCAGTAAAATCAAAAAAAGTTTTTGACATCACGGCACCACCAACAGATAAATTTATCGATTCATTGTCAGGCGACAATGGTTTGAGTTTGCTTTAACAACAGCATCTCTATGATTTTTATACAGGTGAATAATTCCGCAACCCTGCGCTGAAACAATTCTCTGCCCCGGATTGAGCGCTATCCGAAAAAAATAATCGACTTGCGTACCACCGGAAGAATGAACATCGACATGATTTCTTTCCCTGGTAACTGTGAGCCGCAAAGCGTCATAAAATAGAAAGGCGAAATAGGCGTCTTTAACCGTCATCCAGCGGAGCCAGGGATAGGCCGATCGCAACAAATCAAAATCTTTTTGAATCGAAGCCAGCATTGCGCTCCATCCGGCAAAACCATTCGAGCGAACGGGATCAAAATAATCATCAGGATGTATAAAATGGCTAACCACCCCAAAGTTATGAACCACGTCATGCAGAACATATCTGCTCAGATCATTTAAAAAGAAACCCGAAGTCGGCCTTGGAATAAAATAAAAATTTCTTCCAGGCGACCATTCAAATTCAGTATCTGTTTCATCAGGACCTCCTTTGATATATACCGCAGAAATCGTGCGAATAGAGGGCATCCCCTGATGCAAAGCGATGAGACCATTTTTATCAATAATATTATTAGGCGCGACATAAGAGACAGGCAGAGTATGATCGCCAAAAAGTATGCGCCATTCAGTTTCTGCCATACGCAACCCCCGTACCATCGAATCAATATCCTGCCAAGGTGTGTACTGTATCTCCACAGGGGGTGTCATGGAAAGGGACATGTGGTTGTAACCATGAAAGCCAAGTTCCCAATTTTTTTGCAAAACAGCCTGGGTAAGATGCACAGGAACATTATTTTTAGCCAGATAGAAATCCCTGACAGGCAGAAATTTTCCTTTTTCTCCAATATTGTCATTGTAGTTAAAAACCAGAAAGGCACTAAAGCGAAGATGATAGCGCTGCTGTAACTTTTCCAACCCTGGTAAAAACAAATCTCTGGAGAATTCTGTATCGGTTATCTCCGGATAATTTGACAGGTTAGCTATCCAGTTTAAAATGTTCTTTTTCTGGGATTCATCTTTTGCCTGAAGCAATTGTTGCCGCAAAATCTTTAACTTGTCCTGTTTATGAATATTCCACAAAGGTTGAGGAAAATCATCCAACATAAACATAGCTACGTTAGCTAACCCGCTAACTAAATTTTGCCCCCCCCTGTGAAGCGTCTGGATCAAGGTGCCCCGGAAAATTTTACTTCGACTTATCGAATCCATATTCCAGAAATGAACCTTTCCTTTGCCCGCTTTTTGCTCCCAGGCAAGCGGAATTTTTTGCCGCTGCTTATCTTTGGTGCTGGCAATCCACTTCACAGAAGGGTGCAGAGTCACCGGCATATAGGTCAAACCCAGCTCTGTTATATGTAGGGCTAGATCATCCACAAAAAAGGGAGTTTCGAACTGAATTCCCGTTTCTGTTGTGGCCAGCTCTTTGCCTATTTTTGTGATTCCAAGAAATTTTGCCATTGACTCTGTAACCGAACTCAATGGATGCAAAAAAATTCCGGTCTGCCCTCTATTGATCGCCTCCTGAAAAGGCGCTGTTCCCCAAAGAGAATCATTCCTTAAAACAAAGAGCAGAGCGTGAAACGGAAGCAGATCATCTACCACCAGATGTGATGTTTTCTGGATAGAAATGAAATCCGAATTTATCTTGGCGTAGGAAAAGGTAATTTTCACATTTTTCAGGATATCCTGAATGCCGGCAACATTTTCATCATAAACAAATAAAAATTTCTGTGTCGTTGTACCCGGAAAGAAAATTTGACCGAGAAATGGCTCTATCCGAAACAGAGGTTTTCCATTATATATATCATAACGTTCGAGAATGAAACCTCCGCTTTGGCCGATTAACGCTGCGGATGATTCCAGCCTTTGTACCCCCGATAGGAAAAAACTTCTTTGCAGTTTTATTAGACTCTGCACATCTGGGCGCACCGGTGTAATCATCTGAAAATATGAGGATCGCCGCGCATCCTGTTTATTGGCGGGATTCAGAGTCCGAATGTCCTCAGAAATAATTTTTAACTCTTCTGCTTTATCTGTCCAAAAACCATCATGCTTAAATCCAAGCCGGAAAAAAACGGAATTGATTTGGTCTATCAAATCCCATTTTTCTTTACCATTCTCTAAATACCCATAAGCCCCAAAAGAGCCTATTATTATAATCTTTATATTCTGGTCAATGGCTTTATGTAGAAACCGAATATACTCCAGTCCCGACTCTTTTTTATCTACCAGGGATCCTGAAAACCAGGTTATGATTGCTCTAACCTTATCCAGCCGGATATCACTCCAGGTGGTTTTATCAAAATCATGATAGATCGGTTGTAAATTTTTGCTAAGCAGATAGGAGTGGGCAAATTTTTTCAATAAATTTGAATCAGCAGTATAGCCATCACTCGATTTGTAAAGACAGAGAACTTCCCTTCCATAGCGTCCCTCGCTTTGAACTGGCCTAACTACTACCATGAATCCCAGCAGAGCCAATGAAAAGAAAATTTTTAACTGATGTAGATTTACCATTTTTATTTGTCTAATTACCCGTTTTTTGCGATTTTTCCTTTACGATAAGAACATACCGACTATCTAGAGGGGAAGATTTTCCTTTGATATAAGGCATAGTCTCCCCAAAAATCTTTACCTGTATCTCCGCAAAAGAAATCTGTTCTGCGATTTGCTTTTTAAGCTGATCGCCTCGCGCTCTGGCAAGCTCTTCATTCTGTTTTTCGGAACTATCCTGGCTTGTATGAACCTGGATCTCCAGTTCTTTGTTAGCGGGGTCAAGAATTAACTGCTTTAATTTTTGCAATAGACGAACAAGCATCTCTTTACCTGCGGTAGTCAGCGCAATCTGCTTTAAACCATGAACCTGATTTTGGTTAAAAACATAGATAATGGTTACAGGCCCGCTTTGCGTTACCTTAAAATCATACCAGAGGATACCAAGTTTACTGAGCGCCTTGTTGCCGGCCTGGTCTACCATTTCAGCAATGACCACAACAGGTAGATGATAAACCGGGACATTTCCATCCTGATCCAGTCCATCCCATTCAATGAAAGGTGGAACCAGTCCATTGCCATGAAAAACCTTGATTTCACTATTTTCCTTACCTAGTATTTTAACCCGCCAGGACTCCGCATTCCCATCAGATACGTTTAATTTCAGTACAATTTTTTGTCTTTCTGGTTTTAACAAAATCTGAGGAGGAATCTCGATACCAATGCTAACCTGTGTGCGCAAAACCACCTGAGTTGGTTCAGATTGAATGGTCTTGCCATCTTTATACAGAATCCGCAGAACAGCGCTATATTTTCCATCATTACAGAGGTTACCACTGGAGTCCAATCCATCCCATGCGATATCATAAGGCAGGAACTCTATACCCTGACTCTCCACAATCGCGCGGCCAGCGTTATCCCGAATCGAAAAAAACCATTTATCGATACGCTGCTTATCTGTTGCCTTGATTTCAAAACGCACAGCATCTTTTATGCCATCTTTATTCGGTGAAAAAATGGCGGTATTCGCCTCCAGAGATAAGGCGCGCTTACTGCGCGATAAAACAAGCTCATTCCCCTTTGACAATTTTGTTTCCCCAGCAGAATTCACGATCGCCAATTGAAATTGATACACCCCTCCTGGCAAAATATTTCCAGCCTTATCTGACCCATCCCAGCGAATGGTTGCCGGAGGTGTTCCATCACGACCGATCGCATGAACTAATTTTCCATATTTGTCAATAATGTTAAGCGTCCATTTGGAAATACCCTTGGTATCAAATGTGGTTACAGAAAAAACGGTGTAATCCTGAACTCCGTCCTGGTTTGGCGTGATTAGTCTGGGGTTGGCTTCAACCAGCAATATACTCTTAGCTTCCATTTTACGTCCGATTTTGGTATGGTAGAGTTTGCCAGTTAAAGATATTTCTACGTTATGCGACTTATATGGGTCTGAACCAGGCAAAGTAGCCTTGGTGTACGAATAGGAGTAAGCAGCATGGGCCCGAAGATAGCTACCGCTCCAATCAAGCTGCAAACCGCCCCCAAATGTTTTATGCTGATTATTATTTAATATATAATCAAAATTCAGGTTATATTCAAGCCTACCCTTTGCAATATTTTCAAAGCTCTGCCCTATCCGTAAACGGCCTCCGTAGTTATGCCAATTTTGCGGAGCCCAATAGGGCAACTGGGGAATGGAGCCGTCCGTATAAGCCGTGAATGCCGTATTCTCCAGGCTATAAATTCCAGCGATATAAAATCGCAAATTCTGGGCAGGAAATCTTAAAAACATATAGGTAAATTCATTGTATAACGTTTGCCTGCTATTACTATCACTCAGCATTTTATATGTAAGTGAATTATAAAAAGAGAAATTTTCCAAATAGGGAATTCTCAGTTTTTCCAGAGATCCGTACATGGTAAATAAAAATGTATCTGAGGTAATCTCTTCTCTATCCTCCAGGCGCAGGGATTGGACAAGGGAGTCAATATCTTCCTTCGCGTACCCCCCTTTCAGACTGATCCCATATTTTAGAAAGTTATAGGTTATGCCTAATTGGTAATTCAGAGTATGGTAGCTAATATTATTTTGGATATTTTCATCCGTAAATGTCAGCGTACCCTGATAAAGGTTTATCCCAGTTCGAAAATTGGCGAAAAACTGACTATAACCAATACGCATATCCGCGTTCACATACACCTGATGGCGAAAAGCATCACCTGTTGCTGGGGAATAAAATTGATCCAGAATTTTTTCAACTACAGTTTCATCTTTCATTTTTTTTAATATGTAACCGGTCTGCAAGGTCAGCCAATCATTCATCGGATAAAGAACAAAAAGATGGTTTTCAATTTTTGATGTTAAATTGTCGCTGGTAACATGAAATTCATTGGATGGTTGCAGGCTATACTCCCTTCGAATTTCTACAAAATTAGCCAGAGCTCGCTCATGATTCGGTTGCGCTTGCAGGGCGAGTTCATAGCGATGCAGAGCAGAATGCCAGTTGCCAAGGATCTGATGAATCGTTCCTACCTGCAGATTTGTGCTGACATTCATAGGTTGAACCTGTAATATACGCTCATACCAATAGAGTGCCGGCAGCATCGCTTCCTGATTTAATTTATACGAAGCCAATTCACGGTACAACTTTTCATTTTCGATTTCCTGAGCGAGTATGGCCTTTTGCGCAAGCTGGTACAGAGTGGAGTCGCCCTTTGTGATAAATTGATCCTGTTCGCGCAGGAGCTCCTGCATCCGCTTGGTCTCCTTTATCATTGCATCCGTGATTAAAACAAGATTATCGCGATACTTCTGCCCCAGAGTAATACTTGTATCCCGTTGCACCAATTGAAAATCGGTAATCCATGTTTGAATTTTTTTAACATCAGGTGCAGCCAGGAAGGCATCCTGCTGCGGCATTGCCAGATTTGCAATTTTTTGAACCGTTTGATCCGGATTTTGCTTACTGAAGAAATTCAGAAACGAAAGATAGGATCTTGATTGCAATGGATTGAGGAGTTTTTCGAAAATCGCCAAAGCTTGGTCCCTGCTCCCAAAAAATCCCTGCAAAAGCGCTTCATTTTTCAGTAAAAGAGAATCGCCGCTCTCCCGGGGTTGTTTGGCGCGGTCAAGATAATCAGCTGTGCGCATTTGCCATTGGAGAGCCTTTTGTTGGGTTTGGAATGTTTTAATGGCTGCTTGATAAAAACCGTGAATCGTGTTACTTTCTATGAGAAGTCGTTCCAATTGGTTATTCTTATAGAGTAATTGTTGAACCAAAGAGATATCCTGCTGCAACTGCTGCTGGGTTATCTGAGGCAACTCCTTTCCGGTGGACAGCGATTCGCGCAAACCCTGATAAAACGTAACCCTGGATTGCAAGGTATCGTTGGTTCGTTTCAAAGGATTTTGAATGGTGCGGTGCAAAATAAGAGCAAGGATCAACGCCTTACTTTTAACCTCATTTTGTTCTAACGATTGCAACACACGAAAATTCAAAATATTAATAAATTCTTTTTCCGCCTGAGCATGCATATGATTCCATCTATATGTATCAAGCAAATTCATGCGGATACCCTGGTTTTCAGGGCTTTTTTTGAGCTCGGCGAGGTAACTGTTTATGCTGTTTTGAACAGTTTTCTTTCGATCATCCTGAATGTTTAGGGAATGAACAGCCAACTCTGGATATATATTGAGCATTCTGCGCGCATCTAACATTATCTGCTCGGCTTTTTTCTCCTCGCCCATATCCAAATAAAGATTTGCCAGTTTTTTATAGGCATTGATCTCCTTTTCGTCCAAACCTATGATGCGGCTAAATTGTTCGATCGCTTTGAAAGGTTTGCCTGACCACTGGTAATTATCGCCGAGAATATACAAAATAGCAATATTTTCCGGTTGTAGTTTTTCTGCTGCTTGAAAATACTCAAGAGCTTTATTCATTTTTCCCTTCCAGGAATACTGGGTTGCCAGCGCCACATAAGCCTCAGCATCCTTAGGATCGATGACAATAATCTCTTCATAGTTGCGAATCGCTTCATCATACCTGTTATTCCAGCCAGCGAGGATGGCCAGCAGCTTTCGAGCCAGGATATTTTTCGGATTGAGGATAATAATATTCTTATAAGCGGAGATCGCATCATCCAGACGATTGGCCCAGGCATAATTGTTTGCCAGTAATATCTGCACCCATTCATCGTCGCGTTTTTTCTTCAGATAACGTTCGTATAGCGCAATTGATTTATCATAATCATAAAGCATGGAGTAGAGCGTGGCAAGCTGCAATAAAGCTGGGGCATGATCCGGATCAGCCTCAAGCTGTTTTCTATAGTATTGCAAGTCCTGCAATTTCACCTCTTTTTGTTCAATTAAATTTTTTGGCACAAACTTTGGCATAGGGAGATTTCCGGAAATATCAGCGCCCGATTCAGGTACAAAAAGGAGTGCGTCAATATACAAAAAGTAGTCCCATCCGCTCGATCGCTTCTGCTTGACGCGAATGGTAACGGTGTGTTTGCCTGCTGTGAAGTAACCCGCACCGACGCGGTTCCAGAAAAACCCTCCTGGCGCATACTCCGCTTTCGTTAAAATATTTTCCGATGATGCCGGAATAAATGGCTTACCGTCAATCTGCCATTCTATGGGTGAAGCATAACCCGGTTTGTCCGCGTAACGAGATCCTATCGGGGAAGAAGCCAGCCAAAACAGATAACGATTATTTGCAGGAATATTCACGATATAGGAGGCAAAATAACCCTTATCACCCTGGGGATCTTCAGCCCTTGAGAGCTGCAGGGCATGCGAAGAACTACAAAAATAGTTAAAAGTTTTCTCTTTACTGAAATTTGTAGCTATGGCGTCTTCGCCTTCAACTAAAACAAAAGTTTTGTACTGCACGCCAATCTTTGGCAAATGGGCTTCGAGGCTAAAGGGCTGAGACAACACCAGATCCTGCCGTTTACGCACTACTGGTTCACTTTTTTTTTCACTGGATCCCTGCTGGGAAATCAACAAAGCAGCGCCGAAAAAAAAGAGGATACCATAAAATAAGAAAATAAAAAGTTTAGTTTTTCTGTACATTGTTTACCCAATCACATCGTAGGCCGTTTCAATCTCAAAGAGACAGCAAAAATAAATTAACTGATTTTCCTGTATCAAATCCGGAAATTCTGGCTTCTGGTAAAAAAAATTTATCAAAGGAGACATCCATCCATTTCTTGGCAGTAACCAGACGCGCAGCGACATACTTCGCGCTACCTGGCTTCATATCAAAAAAGGCTGATTGCGTTCCCCCCCGAAATCGATTCTGTAGCGTGCTATTTCTCGCAATTAACTCAAACAACGTAGTAAGCGTCTGCGCGAAATCCCCTCTGCTGACAGCTTTTTCTGGCAAGAATACCGTACCAGGGATAAAAGGGAATAGACCTTTTTTTTGTACTTCCAAAATACGACCCTGAAAAAAGGTAGCTTGAATATCGGTGAAGTAAGCAAGCAGGCTTTTCGAAGCGATAGCCCCCAGTCGGTTCTGAACACGCAGCAGATCCGACAGATACCAGGCTAATTCGCTGCGCTTAAGATCGTGTTTCAAATTCAAAATATGGACAAATTTATTTGCTCCTGGTAGATTTTTAAAAAAATAAATATTTTCCAAACGCAATTGCACAGCCGCAAAAAGCGAGTGTTTGCGCTCCGCAATATCACGATATATCTGCTCAGCACGACTCCAGTTTTGGTTGAGAAAAAAATAGTCCCCAGCGATAAGCATATTGAGCAAAGTAAGATCATGTACCTGGGAGCTATTAACTGGCTGCTGGAAAACCTGATCCGTTGGCCTTAACTTTCCTTCAAGCAGAGCAGATAAGGCGAAGGCGGTATTTTCTACCCAGGTGGGCGGAATCTTTACAGGCTGCGCCAACGCCGGTTTACTGTTGTCTTTAGCATGGCGGTTGCGCATCACCTCATATTGAGCCAATTTTTTTTTGTAATCTGCTTCGCGCAGCTCACTGATCTTTTGTAAAAAAAGATTTGCCATTCCCACTTCCATACGCATCGCGTGGTATAAAAGTATATGGCTATATAAAAAGATTCCTTGTGCCGAAGAGGCCTCCTTTTGCCCTTCCCACTGCTTCCTGGCATCCTGCAACAGCGCATCGGCATTTTTATACAAGCTGGCAATGATAGCGGGATCCCCCACACTGTAGGCTTTTACCAGATCCAGACGAACCTGCCTGAGTAGATCTGGAATATCCGCGCCGGTTTTGACTGGTCCACGGCTCTGGCAGGAAATGACAGCAGCCAGGAAAATCCAGACAGTGGTTAATTTGATTAGGAGGATAGATCTTGTCATCAAAAGTTACCCTTTTACTGCATTTTTGAAAAAACAATATAATCGATTCGCGGCGCCGTTTTGAGTAATATGAACCCCATATAGAGAGAGGAGATCGCCGACGCCAGCATATATCCGGTTCCGGGAATAACGCTCCAACCCAGGTACATTGCCAAACTAAAGAAAAAATTCAGCCCAAATAAGAGACATGAACCATAAAACGTAACCCGTTCCAGTTGAAAATAGAGCAAATAAATTTGCAAGATTAATGCCATTAAATGGAAAAAAACCGCTACGAGTAAAATCGTGACAATTGCCGTGTCCAGCCCCGGAAAGCCAAGAAACTGAAGAACATCCCTTTCATTGATGATAATACTCATGGTGAATACGATTTGAAAAAAAACCAAACCAGATAATCCAAAGCGCAGCGCACGGTTCATACGCTCTTTTTTTCTCTGAATCTCAACAAAACGGTCATCGAGAATACTTTTGATAAAATCGAAATACTCTCTATGAAAAACGGTCTCGCCAACAATCAAAAAATAGACCAAACCGGGAATCATGGTCAGGTAGGATATAAAAACAGGGATATCGTAAGCGGCATAATAAAAAAAATAGGTATCCTGGAGCCGCTCTCCCCTGGAAAACCAGAGAAAAAATTTATCAATCCAAATAGCAAAGTTGAACAGCAATCCTGTGAGAAACAGGTAGCGGAATTTTTGGATATACGTTAAAAATTTCAGATTAAAATAGCGGAAACTAACCGGATAAGTTTTTTGCGCCACAGCAAGCAGGCCCAACACGATGAACAGATGTCCCGCCGCGTATCCTGCCATAGCACCCCCGACTCCATAGATATCTCCCAGCCAGGTTACGCTATAAACGCTGATAAGAACACCCAAAAAATAGAGAAAAAATATTGTATAAAAAGCTTTCAGCAGGGAAACATAAATAAGCAGAAGCCAGAGTACATTAATAATCCAATAGAGCGCTACAAAAAAAATTTTATACATAAAAGGAAACGTAATAAAAGTGACAGGATTCCAATATATAAAAGATGCGGCAATCACGATCGCCAGAACAGAAACCAGCATGATGCCTGAAAAAAGGGTTGCAGGTATCTCTTCATTTTTTTCTTCGTAGATTAAATCCGCTATATATCTTGAAAAGATATAATGTATCCCACCGAACAATGAGAGAGAAAAAGCATAGACATAGACTATGGATACCGTAAACAGCGCAGGAAACTCCCGAATCGCCTCAATGGCGTACTTCTGGATTAAATAAAGCGAGAGTATCGACAACAACCAAGGGCCAGCAACAATGATGATACCAAGCAGAAACGCTTTTAGAACGCTGGCGATTGTCCCCTTTTGTAAAATTTTATATAACTCAAAACCAATTCCTGCCATCCTCTTTACCCTGCTTCCGATATTCCGTCGGTCCGTGATGAAACCTGAACTTTTGAGGTATGGTCAAAATACAATTTTTTGTATGTCTCGATCAAAGTGGCCTTATTGTATTCAGAAATCGCCTTATGTCTATTTTTTTCGACTAGTTTCTTGCGATACTCAGGATTCTGAGCCAGAAAAAGGATATTTTCTGCAATTTTTTGAGCGTCCTTAGGATCTGCAAGCAGATGTTCGTCAAAATCCAACATTTCCGGCACATTACCAACCCTCGTTGACACAACGGGAATGCCGGCCAAAAACGCTTCAATGATTACAAGAGGCTGCGCTTCGCGAATGCTGGTCAAAACCAGTAAATCTAAAAATTTATAATACTCCAAGACGTTTTTTCTGCCGGTAAAGGTAATAAAATCGGTCAATTTCAGATTTTGAGCAAGCTGCAGACATTCGGCATAATATTTTCTATCCTCGTCTGTTGGGCCGATAATGTAGATATGGAAATTTTTCATCCTCTCCTGAAGAATTTTTGCGGAAATAATAAAATTTTTGACATCTTTGATTGGAACGACCCTCCCCACAAACCCAATCGAAAAATCTTCCCTTGTTTCCGTTTTGTTGTCGAGAAATTTTTGCACATCAATGCCATTACGAATAACCACTGTTTTACCAGGCTCAGCTCCATTTAAAATCTGCAATTGTCTATTATAATCAAAAAGAGAGATGATGACATCGCTGAACCGGTATGCGATACGGCTTAGATTTTGGAATACATGGATCCATATATCCCGCTGATATCCTTTCACCCACTGCGCCCGTTTCAGGTCGATTTCCCTCTCTTTATCATAAAGACCATGCTCAGTCAAAAGAACCGGTTTACCTGTTTTGATTTTAGCAAGACTGGCCAAAAATCCAGCATACCCTGTAGAAATGGTGTGATATAGGTCAGCCTCTGGTATGGCAAAACTCACAAGATTCAGCAGGTATTCATGCGAGGCTTTCCAAGTCCAGAAGTAATCGGAAAAGGGATAGAGAGGATTGTGTTTCTGATTCATTTCCGTCATATACACCCAGGCTGAGTGGTCGGTGAGCAGAGAGGAGCTTTTTAAATTGGCCTTATTAACCAATGCTGCCATATCAGTAAATTTGGAAATTTCCTGGTTCTTGCTCATGTCATCATGAAAAGAGATAATCTCTTCTAAAATTTCAGGGGATAATTTTCCTGCCTTTTTTGTCCCGCTTTTTTCAGATAAAATAGAGTTGTAAATAGCCACAACATTTTCCGGTAATTTATATTTAATCTCATCGGGTTTTTCAGCCAGGATCGCATATACGATAAAATCAAATTCCGGCATACCGCTGATAATATCCTGGATCCATGAGGAGACACCACCCGTTATATACGGGTAAGTCCCCTCACAAAAAAGGCATATTGTAACGGCATCCTGCCGGGTATGATGCAGATTGATTACTTCCAAAATTCTATCCAATAATTCAATATTTTTTGACGATAAGGACTAATAACGCCCTGTAGTAAAGAGATTCGCGAACCAATGCGTACCAGTTTCCGTATCTCCTGCTTCAAAAAGTAAATTTCAGCCAGAGAAAAAAGCGCGTCAACATTATCAGGATTTTGCGATAGAATGAGATTAAAATATTTTTCCGCTTTCTCGAATTCCTTCAATGCAAGATAGATATCGCCAACCATCTGAATAAAAATAGAATTTTTGACAAAATAGTTGTTAAACCCTAGCATTCCATAATGCAGCGCCTCCTGAAGATAAAAATCCTGTATCTCTACCTCGGCCTCCATTAACATGGAAAATCTATAATTCATTTTGGCCAGCATGAAGATGACATAAGCATCAGCAATATCATTGTTGATAAGTTCATCCTGTCTGTACACTTCAAAAAAACCGCTGATTCTGGTAAAAAAAAGGATTTCATTCTTTTTCTTCATATATCTTTTATTTTTTTCGTCTCTACTTTTTCTCAATTTGAGTTCTTTAAGATTTTTTTCAAGGGGATTCGCATCTTCGGGTTTCGCTTTCAAACGTGAAACTAAGAGATATTCAATCAGTTCCCGGCTGCGCTTCGCCTTAAACTCAGCTAATAGAAATTGAATGCTCTCCACAAATTTACTTTCCACAGCATTCAAACCTTCTGCCGCGTACATAGCAATTTCTGGATCTCTGTTTTTTAGCAATTGACGCATTATGCGCATGGAAACGGCAGATGGATTTTCAATTAATTTTTCCAGAGCAAAGGAGTTAACCAGGTCATCAATATCGAGAACCACCTCAATCAATGGCTGCACGGACGTTGCTTTCAGCAAATAATATTCAATTGGAATCAGATCTTCCTGAAAGGCCAACCTTAAACCATGCTGCGTCCGGGGAGCGTAAGAGAGTGCAGCCCGGGACACTCGAAAAAAATCAAATGGATCCCGTGATTGCTTCCACAGAAAACCAGCCAAAATTTTCTCCTGGTCAGGCGACTGCTCCTCTACCTGAAAGTCCTCAAAAGTTTTCAAAAATTTCATTTGCCACACTTTTTTGCAGAAATAGTAATTTTTCGCTTAATTCAATTAAATCATTGTAGGATCTATGATTATGACTCAGGCTACTAAAACCAAAAAAGATATCAATATCAACAGAATCCTCACCCAATGCATAACGCTTATGCTTAGTGTATTCCTGAAAATTTTGACAAAATAGCAGGGCTCCATCATAATCTAAATTGGGAAGCAGGATAGCAAATTGACTCTGGTTTTTGTAGGCGTAAACAATTGCTGTCTGGCTCAGGTTATGCGAATATTTTGACAAATCTTCTATTACCTTCTCAGTGGCGCTCTCTCCGTATTTTTTTTCCAGATCAGCATAGGCTACGATTTCGACCAATATCAAGGAAAGATGGTTGTTCAATTTTCTTGCCTGGTCAAAAGAGAAGCCCAGGGCGTTTTCAAAATCCTGAAAACCAAAGAGTCCTGTATTGGCGTTTTCCTGGCTATTCTTCGTGATCTCTTCATACTGGAGGGCATGCTGCAGCAGCGGCGAAATAAAATTCGCAGTCATGGTGATAATCTGTTCCGAGTATTTATAGTATTTCAGGAACGGCATCACCTCGATATTGATAATTCCCCACACCTGATCATAGACAATAACAGGAACAGTAACAATTGAATCTCCCTTGTCTTTTGGCTTCAGGGAGGGATATTTTAATAACATCCGCATGGAAAAAAGAGAGTTGTTCCGGGCAACCCAGCCGTGCAGCGAATATTTGGGATGAAGCTCTCTTTTGCTCATCTCCTGCTCGTCCCAGCCGTGGCTTGCCAGCAGCTCCAGATTACGGTGATCACCATAATAGCGCCAGAAAGAAATTTTTTTAGCTCCTGTAAATTGAGCGATGGCGTTTAATACGTTATGGATGATCTTATCAACGGTCATGAACCGAAACTCCATCAAAGTCGAGTACACCGACATGATGGAGTCTTCCTGGCCGAGAATACGGGACTGGTATTCATCGTTGACCAGACTCAACGCATGAATATTCTTTTCGATTTTGCGATTTCTCTCTTTGAGATTTTTTCTTTCCTCCTTTAATTGACGAATGATATTGCCAAGGTAGTCACGCATCTCTCCGATCAGGATAGCGAAAAAAATATTGAAAATAACAAATTTTTGAAGATAGATAAGCAGTGAATCGCGTTTCTGGTTAAGCACAAATACCTGCTGGAGAGCGCTTATAAAGAAATATACTTTTTCAAATAAATTTTTTCCCAAAAGATACTCATATTCATGCACCGCAAAAAAGACCAAAAATACTTTCACCGCAATGACGACGGAGACAAGACCTGTTTTTTTGCCGTAAAATGAAGAAAACAGCAGAATGAAAAAGGTATAAGGGGAGAAAAAAAAGCCGGTAAATAACAGATCATGGCCGCTGTAATAAAAGTTCAAAAAAGAGACGATAGCAAAGGTCACAAAAATTTCCAGGGGATGCACTGCCCGGAAAGATAAGATCATCCCCTTCCAAAAGATCCGCAACAGCCGCGCCCCTGTCACAAGACTCCAAGGCACCTTTGCCAAGGGATGACGCAGGTGATACGCATGCATCTGCCTCTCCGACGACGACTCCGAAGCGCTCAAGGTATGAGGTTCCGTTGTCATAGAACACTTTCCATCAATCTTTTGATACCCTCTTCAAAGCGGGTGAATTCTGCATAGGTAAACTTTTTTTTCAGCGCATCATTGACGCTATAGGAGCGATAGATATCCCCCGAGCGCGCCTCTCTAAAGATAACCTCTACATTGTGGTCATATAGCCTGCGCAGGATCTCGATCAACTGGAGAAGCGTAGTTTCCACACCTGTACCGGCATTGAAGATCGCTGCCTCTCCCTGCTGGATTGAAGCAGAGCTCATCGCCGCGACGTTTAGCGCCGCAATATCGCGAACATAGATAAAATCACGCGTCTGGCTGCCGTCGCCAAAAACGGTAATCGGTTTTTTCTCTTTAAGCATCTTTAAAAAAATCGAGATCACGCCGGAATAGGGAGAATTGGGATCCTGTCGCTCTCCAAAGACATTAAAATAACGCAATCCTACACTGCTGATCTGATACAATTTTGCATACATTTTAGCAAACTGTTCATCCTGCAGCTTAGCCAGGCCATACGGTGAAAGGGGTTCCAATGGTGCCTTCTCGTCAATCGGCAGATGGGACTGGTCCCCATAGACAGCAGCACTGCTGGCATAGACAATGCGCGGAATCTGCAAAATCCGTGCTGCTTCCAGGATATGGAGCATGCCAAGAGAGTTGACCTGAAAATTCTCCAGAGGCTTGGAAATAGAGAGCGGAACGGATACCACGGCAGCCTGGTGGAAAATTCCAGAGGTACCTTTGGCGGCATCCATCACTTGGCATAAATGGGTAATATCCCCCTCAATTACAGTGACTCTTTTCTGGGGAAGATGAGCCAGATTTTCCCTGTGACCCGTGGAAAAATTATCCAAAACGACCACATCATGACCAAGGCGAGTTAGCTCTTCGCATATATGAGAGCCAATAAAACCTGCTCCTCCGGTAACTAAATAACGATTCATAAAAAACTCCCATGATTCTAACAAGGAACACGATGAGGACTTAATATTTCAAGACAATATTGAGTCGCCAATAGATAAATTTAATTGCCATTGGTATGCCATTGTAGAATCTGTCCCCAGAATCCTGAGTATGATTGCGTAATCTATGTCAAACCGTAACCTTATACAGAAAATAATCTTTGCTTCGGCTTTTTTCGGTGGAATCATTTTTGGTATCATGATTCTTGCCTTCAGCGACTTTGACGGCATACGAAAACTGCAGAACTATCAGCCCAAGATCCCTTCCCAGTTACTCGATATTCACGGGAACCTTATCTCCGAATTTTTTATCCAAAAACGGAAGCTGATCAAAATTGAGGATACCCCTACCCATTTAAGCCAGGCCTTTATAGCCATGGAGGATAATCGGTTTTATGACCATATTGGTGTGGATCCGCGAGGTATCATCCGCGCCTTCTTTGTAAATTTACTGGCAGGTCGCGTCAAAGAGGGAGGCAGCACCATTACACAGCAGTTGGCAAAGGTTATGCTTACCAATCGGGAACGCTCGTTTACGCGCAAATTCAAAGAGGCCTGGATCTCCATATTGATAGAGTTCCATTACTCTAAAGCGGAAATCCTCAATTTATATTTTAACCAGATTTACCTCGGTCATGGAGCCTATGGGGTTGAAGCTGCGAGTAACTTTTACTTTAACAAAAGTACCAGGGAAATCTCGATAGCGGAGGCGGCTCTGCTGGCATCCCTTCCATCCGCGCCGAATATTTTCTCTCCTTTCAAAAATCCCCAATTGAGCAGGGAAAAACAGAAGACCGTTTTAATCCGTATGGTGGAAAATGGCTTTATCACCAAGGAAAAAGCTGAGAAAGAGCTTCATGATTTCTGGAACCATTTTCAGGAAAAACTTTCAGCTCCCTCCATGTCCGCGTGGGGAAACCGCGTTGATAAAGCACCCTATTTCACCGAATATATTCGTCGCATTTTAGAACCTGAGCTTGGCAAGGACAGCCTCTTTGCAGGCGGCTTGAAAATCTATACCACTCTCGATCTTCATTTGCAGGAATCTGCAGAAAAAGTTCTCGAAGAGCGCCTGAAAATACAGAGACTCCAATCCAAAGAACGGGTCGTTCCCAACGAAGAGATCATCAGCGATGCCTTCTCAAGCGAATGGCAAATTCTATCCTATCTGCTGGCTCTCAAGCCTGTCACAGGCCGTGTTTCTGAAACTCAGAAAATTTTTGCCTCTCGATATGCTGCAGCCATCCATGATGACCTCTCCTTGCTCAATTTTTTTGCCGGCAGCGCTGGCGTTGGAGAGACCCTGACCCATTTTGAAAATGACAGCGAGGCCTTTATGGTCAAAGACCAGGTAGAGGCGGCTCTGATCTCCCTGGATTATGAGAGCGGAGGCATCCGGGCCATGATCGGTGGCTCAGGATTTCGTTCCGATAATCAGTTTAACCGGACTATACAGATGCGGCGCCAGACAGGCTCCTCCTTCAAACCTTTTGTCTATGCCACAGGTATGGAGTTAAAAAAGGTAACTCCTGCAACCGTTATCGACGACACCCCCCTGCTCTATCTGGATGAAATGGGAGACTTCTGGACCCCGGAAAACTATACTGGTGAATACCTTGGTCCGATAAGACTGCGGAAGGCTTTGGAACTTTCACGAAACGTTATCTCCGTGCGCGTAGCCGAAAAAGTCGGAATCGAAAAAATTATTAACCGCCTCGCTATGATGCTCAACATTCATGACCAGAAAAAAATTGCCAGCAGGTTTCCTGCCAATTTATCCATCGCGCTTGGATCTGCTGATCTTTCACCTCTTGAGATGGCTCAAGCCTACTCTGTTTTTGCACGTGGAGGCAGAGCAGTAACCCCTCACGCAATTTTGAAGATTACGGATATGAACGGAAAAGTGATACTCGATTACGAAAAGAAGATTGCCGCCGAATACAAGAAACTCAGAAAAGAAGATCGGTATCAGGTGCTATCTCCGACCACAGCCACTTTGATGACTTCAATGTTAAAAAGCGCTGCCCGTTCCGGTACCGGATCATTGGCAACAACCTATTATAAAAAAACCATCGCGGGGAAAACAGGAACCACCAATAATTTCAAGGATGCCTGGTTTGTGGGCTATAACCATACAATTACAACAGCGTTGTGGTTTGGTTATGACCGGAATGGACTAACCCTTGGTCCAGGTCAATCCGGCGGAAACATTGCCGCGCCTACCGTAGGTAAGTACTATGCTCTTAGCCAGGGTAAGGTGCCAGATAAATACTTCGGTTCGTACGGCGCTGTTGTCTCCAAGAGGGTTTGCGCAAAATCGGGGTTAGTACCAGCGCCAGGCTGCCGGGAGGTGTTAGAGGAGATCTTCGCCCCGGGTACAGAGCCAAGTCAATCTTGCGACAAATGCGTTGGTTCGGGATCTGTCCAGGTTCGCTTTGAAAATCTGGATGATAAAAAAATTGACTCCTTGAATCAAAACACAAAAATTCCCGGAAAACCTGGCAGCTCAACGATAACCAAAGATTCGCTGTTCAACGATTAGAAAACTCCCTTCGGGGAATGATCTGATATATACTCGAAACACTTTGGTTCTCGGGTTTTTTACTGGCTAAAGGGTGCGTCGACATCGCTGGCATTGCCTTGCGATAACCGAAAACCAAAATGCCTTTAGTATAGAATCAATATTGTAAAGTATTGATTCTATTGCTTTAATACCTTAAAATTTTTGGTATCTAAAATAATTGTTTGAGCGCGCCGGTTAACTTCTTGGATTGATCCGAATTGAAAGATTAAGGAATCACCGCTTTTCTGATACCTATCAAATTCATTGCAATTTCCAAAGGACTGCGATAGAAAATAGGTATTGTCCGACTTTATCGATAAAACCGCATAAGTGGATGGACAGCTATCACCTTCTGATAAATGAATGATAAACCAACCTGGCAATCCAATATTGTTCAACGGAGTAAGAAATTTTTCTGATTTTTTATAACAAATATTAGAAAGTATCTGTTTCTTGTTTAATTTCAAAATACACTCAAAATCATTTTGAATCGCCACCTCTATGCGATTGTTATGAAAAAATAGCACAGTAGAGTCGCCCGCATCCATTCCATTTTTTTGAATGGTATTTCGATGGTTGCATCCGCTAGCAAAATGCAAAAAAATGAATATCGTTGGAAATAAGTAAAAAAATTTATTCAACATTTCAATTACCGTAAATCATTATTCTAAATGGAAGAGCAAGAAAACAGAAGTAGAATGATACCGGTTCAAAAAGTCCACCGATGAATGAACTCTTCCAGGGACTAGATGAACCGATACGGGATTGCTAATTTATCAGATGAAAAAAACTACTTTTCCTTCATTTTGACCGGCTCCGGGGCCACATCTTTTAAAGATGGTGTCAGCGACTTAAAATTGGATGCCGAGATTAAATAAAACGTAGGACTACCCTCCCTTTGCACGATAAACCCCTGAATCTCTGGTTTCCCTTTTTTATCAACATTATTCCGCATGACCGATTCAAATACTAGCAGTTCGTACAGGGCATTGGACTCCGTTTTCACAGAAATTTTAGCGAGCGCTCTCTTTTTCTCTTTTTGCAGCTTCATGATGTTTGTTTTATCAGGGAAATCAATGGCACGCAGGGAGGCAAAAAGCCGCAACACCTGGTTGACTCTGTTTTCGGCTAACTTTTCCCTGGCTCCTGCGCCGGCTGCCCCATACCACTGGGACACAGGCTGCTTTTTAGGGTCTTCCGCTTTTCCGCTTGTCTCGCGAACCAACTGCATCTTCTTTCCCTGGTACTCCCAGGTAAACTGTTGAATCTGTGTGCTGGTCAAAGTAAAAATGGTATGATCTCGCCAGGCAGAAACGTTATCCCGCAAAACATAAGAAAGTGGACGTGTAGATTGCAGCACCTTTTCCGAATTCTTGACCCTAAAAAACTGACTCATCTGATCAGCTCCATTTTTGCCAATAACGAACGCAGCAGCAGGCTCAGAAGAACCAGTAAACAGTTGCAGACTGGATTCAAAATTTTTACCAACTTTAAAAATATCCCATTTGCTCTTGAGAGTAGAGACAACTTTACTTTCCCGCAACTCGACTACCGTTGAGATTAATTTGTCCACAAGCTGCTGATTGGCGTCATACCAAAACTCATCTTTGACAGCGCTGACATTTGGAAATAGCGCATCAGTCTGGCTATCGGCTGTAGCACTATCTGCTATCTTCCAGACACCGCTCTCTTTCTGCAAAAGGATCCCAACTCCCTTACGAACCAGGGTAATCTTGGTGACCTGATCTGGCTTTAACCCTGGAAACAGCACCTGATTCGATCCAAGTCCTTTTTGAAAAAGGCGAAAAGGATCATTGACCAGCAGATAAGCGATGACCAATACCCCTAAAACGGCGGCCATGATCCAAAGATTTTTGTTCTCTTTTTTCGTTGCAGTTGTCATATTGCTGTACCCTATTCAATCGCCCGATTAATTCTTTTGCATACTTTCATACATTCTCTTCATGGAGCGTCGGCGCATAAACCTGAACGAACCAATCAAAATCACGATCAACGGCATAATTAATATTGTAAGATATTTGATCGTTTGCCGCGCGTCATCGCTTAGAGGCAGTAGTGGTCGGTCATTCACCTGTTTGCTGCGAATTCCTATCAGATCCTGCCCCAGGGTCAGAAAATCCAGGCTATTCAAAAAGAAATTTCTATTTCCTGCCTGCCGCCTGTTCTGCAAACCATAAACAATAAAATCCGAATCGCCGACAACGATATGCTGCGACCTGGCTCCTGTCGCAGCATTGGCGCGCTCCTCATTTTTAGGAACGCCATCGGGCAGAGGTCTATCTTTGAAAAAGGAGCTATATGCTCCTTCCAGCATATATGCCATCGTAAACTCTTTCATAGTGCCCTGATCCGGAATCCGGCCTGCGGCTTGAGGATCCAGACTGAATTGACCTTTCTGATCCCAGGACTTTGGACTGGAATAGGCAAGAGGCGTTGCCGTAATCCCCTTTTGCGGCACTAGGCTCATTGACGAAGCCCACAATAGAACCAGGCTATCGAGCTGATTCACAATAGAAATCTCTTTATGAAATTTGACTAATTTGGGCCATAATGGATAAGCCTGAATCAGGGTTCCAAAAGGTGACCGGAATTGAGCCTGGTCGCAGAGCAGATCCTGCACCAGGTTTTTTTCAAAGCGGACTCCTAAATGCGCCAGAAATGCGTCCAGGTTATGATTCACGATACGACCGCGAGCGCTGCGCTGATTCTGATCTTCGACCACCTGATCCAAAGCAAGAAACAATTTTCCGCCGCGAACAACAAACTGATCAAGGTAAAAAATATCTTTATCTTCAAATTTTTCTGTGGGACCCAACACGATCAAAGCCTTAATCTGCTCTGCAACCTTGCCTTGACTCAAATCTACTTTTTCCAGTTTGTACTGCTCGCGAAGATAATTCGCCAGAGGTGGCAAATCTTTTTCCAGCTCCTTTTCGCCTTTGCCAACTGTATAGCCAATGGTAAACTGCTCCTTGGAAGAGAGTTTTATCAAGGCAGCCATGATGCGGTATTCCATCGTCTGCACGCTTTCGATGACAGGCACAGATTCCACTTTGTCCTGAAAGAGAATGGACATTCCCATGTAGGCTTTACTGACAGCGGCCTTATCCTTTTCAAATACATTCAAACTAACCTCTGGAATACCGCGACGACGCAATTTTTCTTTTAGAGTGAAATCCTCGCCGGGATTGATAAAGGTATATTGAATCTTGCCATTGCTGCGGGCGCGAAACTCTTCCAGTAGATCGCGCAGCTGGTTGCGAATGGCCTGCACCTTCTCTGGAAGTTCATCAGAAAAATAGGCCTCTATGTTGATTCTATCATCCAGGCTTTTTAATTTTTTCTTTGTCGCAGCGGAGAGAGAATATTGGCTATTTTCCGTTAGATCGACCCGAAAATAGAGACGGCTCATGACAAGATTAAAAAAAATCAGAATGAGCGCTACCAGGCCTATTTTCATACCCATTGACAGATTCAGGTGCCGACGGCGCTTTTCTGCTTCCTTGCTGATTAAATTTTTTGGTGTTTCCATATTTGACATGCAACGGTCCTCGGCTTAGTGAACGAACTTTCGGTTTTCAACCGTTTTAATGTTTAGATAAAGAAAAAAGAAAATCATCGAGAAAAAATAGAAAATATCCCTGCTGTCCACTACCCCCCGGGACAAGGAGTTAAAGTGATATGTAATGGTAAAAGGTTCGATCAGCCGCGCAAACCAACCAAACTGCATCAGTATCCAATCCAAACCAGGCAAGACCAAAATGGCAACCGCTATCGTCGTTGAGATAAAGGCGATGATCTGGTGTTCCGTCATATAGGAGATAAACATCCCAATGGCCACAATGACGCCGGCAGCCAGAAAGGAGGCCAGATAGCCGCTTATGGTCATGCCCATATCCTGGTCGCCGATGAAACCGACCATAAAAGGCAGAATCAATGTTAATGCTAAAGAAATGGCGATAAAATTCATGATAGCAAGATATTTGCCGATTACGATCTCCGCATCGCGCAATGGCAGCGTCAGCAGAATCTCAATCGTCCCTAACCGTTTCTCTTCAGACCATGTTTTCATGGTTAAAGCCGGGATAAAGAAAATATACATCGTCAATACGACAATAAAAAGTCCGGTCATATCCGACTGCCCAATGAGAAAAAATGGACGCGGAAAATAGTAAAATAGCCAGATACTTAGAACCAGAAACAGGGTGAGAAAAACATAGGCCAAAGCTGAAGTAAAAAAAGAACGAAATTCTTTCTGGTACACTGTGACAATATTTTTCCAGGATAAATTCATCGGGAGGCCTCCGTCTCTTCGTGGGTCAGTTCCAGGAACATATCTTCCAGGCTGACTGTGCGCTCATTTAATTCGCTCAAGGAAAATTGATTATCTACAGCCCATTGAAACACCTGCTTGGCAATTCGATCCTGGCTTGTTACCACCATCTGCAGAAAATCCTCTCCCTCCCGGAGTTCATGAAACTCCAGAAAACCTGGCAGGCTGGGTAGAAGCTGTCGAACTTTTTCCTTATTTCCATGTACAGTAATTGTCAGGCTGTTGTGCCCTTGGCTGCGTGCGCGCAGCTCCGCCGGCGTACCTTCAGCAATAATTTTTCCTTTATTGATAATCAAAACCCGGTCGCAAACAGCTTCAACCTCCTGCATAATGTGGGTTGAAAGGATAATCGTTTTCTCTTTACCAATTTCACGGATCAAACGCCTGATCTCCTGAATCTGAATGGGATCAAGACCAGAGGTCGGTTCATCTAAAACCAGCACTTCCGGATCGTGCAGCAACGCCTGCGCCAGTCCAACGCGCTGCCGAAACCCCTTGGATAGTTCATCAATATTTTTCTTAAAGACTGATTCAATCCCCGTTTTTCTGGCGGCCTGGCGAATGGTTGCATCCACCTGATCACTCTGAATACCCCTGGCGCGGGCGATAAAGGATAGATACTCATCCACCATCATATCGCCATAGAGAGG
Organism: Leptospira biflexa; assembly: GCA_020720805.1. GTDB lineage: Bacteria > Spirochaetota > DYNZ01 > DYNZ01 > DYNZ01 > DYNZ01. Next base: position 26,080 of record DYNZ01000034.1, read on the forward strand.
AGCTGATTCAGGCAGATAACCAATCGCCTGCTTAACCGCCAGAGCATCATCGTAGATGGAAATATCATTGACTGTTACATTTCCCGAGTCAGGCGGCAAATACCCTGTTAAAATGCGCATGGTGGTGGTTTTCCCCGCGCCATTGGGGCCAAGAAACCCTACAATTTCCCCTTTGCGCACAGAAAAGGAGACATCCGATACCGCATAAAAGGTGTCATATTTTTTTACAAGATTTGCAATCTCTATCATGAATTACCTTCAATATTAAAAAATGCCAGGAGAGTATCCATAGCTATCACACAAAATGACCTTTGTTACAAAACAATTTTTCATTCTATACTTAAAACAATTTGGTTCTCGTTCATTTTAAGGGTAATGGGTATGTCGCTGGCATTGCCTTGCGGTATCCGAAACCCTAAAATTCTTTAGTATAGACTCTTTCCATACAAAAACGGTTCCTGTTTTATCAGGCGTCAAATAGAAAAATATACAAGCGCAAATGATTTTTTGAGGTTTCTCTGTTTTCTATACTGTTTGCATCTCTACAAAGTTAAGGAATTATTGCTGATTTTTATTTGCATTTTTCCGATCCTTTGATATACTTTGGATAACGAAGCTTGTGCTGAGTAATATCGAAGCAACAGAAAGTGCGAAAAGCGCTTTCTGTGCAGTATAAATCGAATGGCCTCTAGATCTTCACAGAATTGTTGCCATAAAAAAAACCTTAAACCATGCAGGAGCAGCAGCGATGACAAACCATAACTCAAAAAACTGGCGATTTGAAACACAGCAACTTCATGCCGGTCAGGAGATAGATCCAACGACCGGAGCCCGCGCTGTTCCCATTTACCAAACAACCTCCTATGGTTTCCGCGATACCGATCATGCAGCGGCGTTATTCGAACTCAAAGAGTTCGGCAATATCTATACGAGGCTGCAGAACCCCACCACAGATGTCTTTGAGAAAAGAATGGCAAGCTTGGAGGGCGGCCTCATGGCTGTTGCCACAGCTTCAGGTATGTCAGCACAATTTCTTGCCTTAACTGCATTGGCTTTACCAGGGGACAATATTGTCAGCGCCCACAATTTATATGGTGGAACCTACAACCAGTTTCATGTTATACTACCTCGTTTTGGTATTGAAGTCCGCTTTGTGGATGCTGCTGACCCAAAAAACTTTGCCAAAGCAATCGACAGCCGCACTCGCGCCCTGTACCTTGAAAGTATCTCGAACCCCAATCTACTGGTGCCTGATTTTCAGACCATTGCGGCTATTGCCCACCAGAATCAAATTCCTCTTGTGGTGGATAACACCTTTGGAGGCGGCGGTTATCTGGTGCGCCCCATTGATCACGGCGCTGATATCATCGTCGCCTCAGCCACCAAATGGATTGGCGGCCATGGAACCAGCTTGGGAGGCATCATTGTTGATTCTGGTAAATTTACCTGGAATAACGGAAAATTCCCGCTTCTTTCCGAACCGAATCCCAGCTATCATGGCATGAATTTCTGGGAGACCTTTGGCCCGTCTTCACCCACAGGCAATATTGCCTATGCCCTTGCGGTCAGGCTGGAAGGACTACGAGATCTAGGCCCTGCCATTTCACCATTTAACTCCTTTTTATTGCTGCAGGGGCTGGAGACACTAAGTCTGCGCATGGAGCGGCATTGCCAGAATGCCCTGTCTCTGGCTACATGGCTCGAATCTCATCCACGCGTTGATTGGGTCTGGTATCCTGGTTTACCCCAGAATCCTTCTCATAAAATGTCAAAAAAATATTTCACAAATGGTTTTGGATCTGTAGTCACCTTTGGTATCAAGGGGGGCCACTCTCAGGGAAAAAAAACCATCAACTCTTTTCAACTTTGCAGCCATCTTGCGAATGTGGGGGATGCCAAGACGCTGGTGATTCATCCGGCCAGTACAACCCATCAACAACTTTCAGCCGAAGAACAGAAAGCAGGAGGAATCTATCCAGAGATGATTCGCGTTTCTGTTGGCCTGGAACATATTGACGATTTGAAGGCCGATTTTGATCAGGCATTGAATGCTTAAGCCATCAAAAAACGCAAATTAAGAATTGCTTAGCGGACAAACAAGATGTCAGAATGCAAACACCTGGACGATTTGGCAAATATTTTTTTCCAGGAAAATACCATGCTGCTAAAGCAGTCTTTTGTGCAAATGCTCAAAGAGGCTTTTGGGTTTGACCATGTCGACATCTACCAGATTCTGCGAGACCGCGATCCCTGGAGAATAAGACGTACCACTTACCTCCTCAACTGTTCAGGGGAGAAACAGCAGAAAAGCGAGTTAGAGTTTCAAAAAGAGATGAATCTCGCTTACCGCACAGCCAGAATTGTGCGGCTCCAAAATAAAAAATTTCCTCAGCGGCAAACACTGTTTCTTCCCGTTTCTGAGAATAAGCAGATCACCCATCTGATTCGCGCTGAACGCAGCAATGCCGACAACACAACAGATATTCCCTTTAAAAAAAATCTACTCAATAGTATTCGCCTGTTTTCCCATTATCTGTTTTTACTCAACAGTAAAACAAAAGATCCACTAACCAATTTATACAATCGGTTAGCTTATAACTCTTTTATTATTCAGGTTTTTGAAAAGGGAAACGATTTGCCAAAAGCTTTAGATCCTCTAGAATATTCCGCACTGGCTATCATGGATATTGATAATTTTAAAAATATTAATGATACACACGGACACATCATAGGCGATGAAGTTCTGGTTTCGATTGGTCAGATGATGCTCGCCAGCTTTCGCCCCAGAGACCAGCTTTTTCGCTACGGAGGTGAAGAATTTATCTGTGCTCTTCATAGCACCAATCACGAACAGGCCTTGCAGATTCTGGATCGGTTCAGAAAAAATATTGAGGATTTTGTTTTTCCCGTGGTGAGTCATGTAACGAAATTGTCCCTTATTCCGTTAGAGTTTGATTTTAGTTGATAAAAAGGAACCCT
>DYNZ01000420.1 GCA_020720805.1 Leptospira biflexa
GCTTACCGGACATCCCCAGGGCCTCACGCACTGCCCGTATCCATCCTTTTGGCGGAAGCTGTATCTGCTTTACCTCAGCGAATCTGGTCAGGGTGGTATCGAGCTGCCGTCTGACGATCTGTTTGTATTTCGCCTTCATAAAATAACCTTTTTGCTATTCGTGATATGAATAAAAACAACATATTCGTCATATAATCACGGATAGAAAATAACATCAAGGTTATTTTTAATGCAAAGGAAATACCATAACCTGCAAAACAGCTCGCGAAGCTCCCTGTAATGCAAGCAATCAGAAGGACTCTCTTCTTATCCTTTCCCTGTCACATCCTAATCCAGATAATTAAAATGACAGATCGGGCAGGCCTCAATTCCAAAAAAGGCGTTACTCATTTTCCAGGGATGCGTATAATTGACAGGATCAATCAGAGCCGCTTTGAATTCTTCAACACTGTGAATCCCTGTAACCTCTAACAGATAACGAATCATGGAGGAATCCGGCAACAGAAAGCACCAACAATGCAGAGCCAGGAATCGGTGGCAGTTGTCATCGTCATGGCCACAATCAGGATTGGCGAAGTGATAAAGCGGCTCCCCGAGTTGTCGCTCAAGATCTTCGGCTATGGGTCGGATATACTTTCTCCACTCGGCAAGCATTCTTTCTCTTTCATCCTCCACGTCACGGGCGTTGGACTCGGTGATTGCTATCACCTGATAAATCAAGTCAGCCTGAAGTCCAACGAAAAACTCAACCATAGCCTGAGGGGGCGGTAAATCGGGAAGTTCTGACAAACGCAAAACCTCGGCTTCGAAATCTCCCCTTTGAAACATAGGGGCACTCATCGTCTCCTCGCAAGCATGTTTGAGAAAGGCAAAAACTTTATCAGAGACAAGCCCTTTTTTTTCGACCATGTCAAGCCATACCGACAGAGAAACATATTCGGGGATGTTCAGCATGTCGTAGGATGGGCCGTATAATACCGGCCGCTCAAGCACATGGAATTTATGCCGAAGCTCACTATATAC
>DYNZ01000421.1 GCA_020720805.1 Leptospira biflexa
CTGCCTTTTATGGTTGGTTAAATCGCTTCTGTCAAAATCATAACATGATTTTAAACCCGCAAAGCTAAACAAAACTTTATCGTCAAATTCATAGGCACGTTCATCGCCAAGTCGTGAACCACCATAAAATGGAGTGCCCGGTCCATATCCGCAGTTAACATTAGGACTATATCCAAGGCATCGTTTGGAAAAAGCCATCTCCTCATTCTTCTGGTTATCAAGAATCTCTATCTCGTCACACCAAAGAAATTTCTTCTGCCATTCGGGCAAACGAATTTGACGAAACTGCACCCGGTAGGAAAATGAGGGCAAATCGACAGGCAGCGAATCCCCTATAAGCTGGTAAACCTTGGCCCGTGCCATAACCTTTGCAATTTCATCTTCCCGCACCTGCTCAAAGGCTTTGCGACGGTGCATGAATGCTTCACTCTGTTTTCTGAATTTGGCGCTCGATTCGGTGACATCCAGCTTCTCTTTCTGGTCACGATGCATTTGATCACTCATGGCTTTGAGTGTTTTTTCGGTTTCCTCTATTTCCGGTCGCTGCCTTGCACTCTCCAGGTAATCTTCTGCAGACGCCTGATAAAGATAGAGCTTTCCCGCTCCGTCATTAAGGGCCAGCATTTGCAGATTCGTACCGTCAAGATACTCGCTCACCATCATATACCGACCATACTCGTCAAAACCTGGCCATACTTTATCGAGCCACAGAACAGATCCCGGCTTTTCTATGGTTTTGAAGATTTGCTGCAATGGCGACTGAGTCATTTTAAAATACTGCATAATCCCTTTCGTAATGAAAATATCTGAGAAAGGAGCAAAAAGCAGAATGATACAAACTCCAATTCTCAAGCCTTTTCCTGCTCCTCGCCAATGAAGGATTTTGATAATAAGTGCAATAAATACCAGATAGAAAGTAGCTATTATGAGAAAAAACATATTGTTGCCTTATGCATTGTTTGAAGACAATAAATCAGTTCAAATTCTTCGTTTCCTTCATCACTCCATAGCGATTCAATATCT
>DYNZ01000422.1 GCA_020720805.1 Leptospira biflexa
TGCAGCGAACAGATCTGAGTCATTATAACAATGCCGGCTACCGCCCTGGCGGTCTGATGAAGCGGCTGGCGTGGTATGGGGTCGATATGCTCTTTTTCAAAACGCTGCTGCCTTTCCCTTCCGGTATGAAAGTTGCATTATTGAGGGCGTTCGGGGCACGGGTGGGGCACGGTGTCGTCATCAAGCCTGATGTGCATATCAAATACCCGTGGTTTCTCACCATCGGAGACTATAGCTGGATCGGCGAGGGGGTGTGGATAGACAGCTTGGCACAAGTGACGATGGGCAGCAATGTCGTACTCTCCCAAGGGGCATATCTGCTGACAGGGAGTCACGACTATACGCAAAGCACCTTTGATCTCATCACCAAGCCGATCGTGCTCGAAGATGGGGTTTGGATCGGCGCGAAGGCGACCGTCTGCCCCGGTGTCACATGCCGCAGCCACAGTGTTTTGGCGGTGGGGAGCGTAGCGACTAGGGAGTTGGAAGCGTATGGGGTCTATCAAGGGTGTCCTGCGATCAAGAAAAGAGAAAGGGTCATAGGGTGAAGCAAAATTTTAGTCCTTTTTCTGATACAATCATAAAGTATAAAAATAAATCCAAGGAGAGTAAATGCACTCATTGAGACTCAATGTCACTGATTCTTTTTTTCCGGAGCTGATGTCACTGATAAAAAACTATTCGTCCCATATTACTATTATTGAAGAGACTCAAAAACCAGATTTTGTCGTCGGTAGTGTGGATGAAGTCAGACAAAGAGTGAAAAGAGCTGAGAAGAGAGGAAATTTTATCTCTCATGATACATTCTGGAGTGATATCGAAAATTTTACTGACTCATTAAAATGAAAATAGCCTATGAAGAACAATTCAAGATCGCTCTGTATGAAATAGTTGCTTATATTGCAAAAGACAATGTTTTGGCATCCAAAAAATTTCAGAAAGAACTTAAATCAGTCATAGTAGCTTTAACAGAAAATCCGAAAATGTGTCGCCAGTCTTACTATTTTGAAGATGAAAATT
>DYNZ01000423.1 GCA_020720805.1 Leptospira biflexa
TTGCTTTTCTTGAGTGTTCATTCAATTCCTTGTCCTGCTAAGGAGGTGATTCAATGGAAAATGCGTCAGGAAAGAAACAAGGGGCGCTGATTGTCATCGTTGATTATTTCGCTATCGTATCAGTTACTTATCCACTTTGTCAGGATTATATACCATGCAAACAGGTCAACTCTTAAAATACAGCGCCATCATTGCGTTTCTTGCCGCCATCGGCCTGTTCATCTATATGTTGAATATATCTCGGGCGTTATCGTATCTGTCGGCTGATCCCAAGGCCTGTATCAACTGTCATGTCATGAATACTCCGTATGCCACCTGGCAACACAGTTCTCATGCCAGAGATGTCACCTGCATCCAGTGTCATCTTCCCGTTGGCAGTACCGTTGATAAGTATCTGGCCAAGATGCGGGATGGGTGGAATCATTCCCGGGCCTTTACCATGAATACCTATGCTCAGCGGATTCAAATCAGCGAGAATGCAGCCGAGCGGGTGCAGAAGAACTGTATCGCCTGTCACGCCGTGCTGACCAGCACGATTCGGGCCAATAGTGATCGCTATCATGACTTTACGGGTACGACCAAAATAGAGAGAAAATGCTGGGAATGTCATCGGGATGTCCCCCATGGCAGGGCGAGGAATTTAACCGCAACTCCAAATAATTTGGGTGTGCGAGAGCTGAAATAACAAGCGGAGGAAGGGAAAAGAAGATGAAAAAAACATATACCATTTTACTTGCATGTTCTTCGGTGGCCATAGCCGCCATGCTGTTACTGGCCAATTCGATTAACACTCGGGCTGAGGAGAGAAAGGAGATCAACACCAGTCCGGTGGTGAAGGAAAGCGGGGTGGAGAGTAAAAATGAAGCCTGGCAAAAGTACTTTCCCCGCGAATACGATTCCTGGAAAAAAACCAAGAACAGCGACAAAATAGACGATCAGATCAAGAAAAATCCGCAAATTGCCGTGCTCTGGGCCGGATATGCCTTTTCCAAGGATTACAACGCCCCTCGTGGCCATTT
>DYNZ01000424.1 GCA_020720805.1 Leptospira biflexa
TGAACAGCGACCTCAAGCAGATGGTTCTCGATATTCTCATCAATAAAATAACGGACGATGGGTATGGCTATCGCGGTGCTGCTCTTCTGACTGCCGCATCTCTCGATGATGGCAAACAGATATTGCCGGTTATTGAGAAGTATGCATCTTCTGACGATGAGGGAGTCTCTACATATGCTATTCGAGCATTGTCTGGTTTGGGTTCGAAAGACAGTGTTCCGGTTATTTCCGGTATGCTTGGTAAATTGCAATCTTCCGACGACAGACGCACTGCCTTTGGCACCCTTGCCACGATCAATACGCCGGAGGCGACTGCGATTTTAGAGAAAAATCTTCATTCCCAGGAACAAACACTGCAACAGGACGCTGTTTGGGCTCTTGCTTTAAGTGCCTCGGGCAATCATGTTGAGTATCTTGTCAAGGCTGTTGCATCGGACGACCTTGCGCCCCAATCCATGGCTGTCCTTGCGACAAGCAAGGCGGGTCCTGCTGTTTTTGGCAGCATTTTGCAACGTGAGGATATGTCCACGGATAAAATCAATCAGGTGCTCAAGATCATTGAAGATAATACGGTTCATGCGCCAGGGCCCGTTCGCTCGGAAACCGCCGCCATCATTGAACCCCTTTTCGATAACCCGAATCCGGATATACAGGTTGCCGCCATAAGGGCCCTGGGAAAAATCGGCGCTCCTGGAGATAAGTCATCGTTGCTCATTCCAAAACTGCAATCCGATAATATTCAAATACAAAGGGAAGCCTTGTCAGCATATGCTCAGTATTCCACGCCTAATACCTATAAGCCTTTATTAGATCTTTTCGGGCATGAAGATATGAAAATTCGTCGGAGTGCCTTTTTGTTTGCTTCCCCTTTTTTAAATAAATCCGATAGTTCCGCGGTGGAAGAGGTTTTGAGGCAAAACGATCCCTACATGAGTGAACAGGCTCAATTAATTCTTGATAACATAAATAAATAACGACACAAAATTATGAGAAAATTTTATTGTTTTACCCTCTATT
>DYNZ01000425.1 GCA_020720805.1 Leptospira biflexa
CCGTTGACGTGCAAAGTGATTTTCATATTGGTTTGCCTTTCCTCTTTTGAATTTTGATAGAACGCGCAACCGACGCGCTGAATGTGGTCAACCAAGTCGGGGTTTTGAATTTGGGAGAAAATCGAAAGGTCAATCTGGTAGGGCAGGAGCAGGTCGTCCAGTTCGCCCATCAGGGTCAGTACGAGGTCATGGGTGATATTCGCTCCCTGCATGGTCAGGTCGATGTCCGAGCCGTTTTTGAAATTTCCTTTGGCGCGCGAACCATACAGGATGGCTCTCTCCACTTCGGGGTGTTTTGCAAAGACGCCATTGATTTTTTCGATGACATCTCGTTTCAAACCAAATTCCATTCTAGCCTTCCTGCAAATGTTCGAGGGTATTTTTTAGACTTTGAAACTCGGCAAAATACGACTCGATGACGGCGGAGACAATCTTGTTGGCAGTGGATTCGTCGTATGTGTGCGAGGTCAAGTTGCGACTATCAATCATCTTCATCCAGACATCGCCATTCTCCAGCAAGCCCGCCTTGAAGGCTTCCCTTGCCGCGTCCCTTGAGCCGTAGAGTTTTTGAACGCCGCGTTCTTCCAGAAAATCTTTCAGGGTATTCCAAGCCAATTCATGCGTGTATTCAAACGCTTGAATCAAACCCTGTTCTTCCAGTCTTGTCAATGGGCGCTGCTCGGAAAGTTCTATCGCCTCACTTAACTGGTCGAGCGCTTTGACAAAATTACTAAAGCGTTGAATCCAGCGGATGTCCTTTGTGGTCATGCTTTTTTCTCCAGTTATGCTTTACTTCAAGCGAGATTTCAATTCTTGCAGGTGGGCGAGGATGTCAGGGTGCAGGTCGAACTTTTTCATGTTTATGCTTTTTGCAATTCCATCTGTTTTAGCCAAACATCCGCTGCGTGCTGATAGATTCCAAGCCAGTTGACTTGGGAATCGCTCAATTCCTGATGTCGTTTTGCCAGTTGTCGAAAGTCGAAGTCAGGTTTTAACTTTTGACCTTCGACCTTTGA
>DYNZ01000426.1 GCA_020720805.1 Leptospira biflexa
TTGGATATTCCGGATCATACTGACCCCTGTTCCGGTGATAGTGACCCCTATTGAGGTTTCAGTTTTTTAAAGAACGTAATAGACTGACAATTTTACTGTTTTTTTCTTAGACTTTCCCCTTTGATTTCAATTCTGTATGAAGAGTGCACTAATCTGTCCAAAATGGCGTCGGCGATGGTTTCTTCGCCTATCACATCATACCAGCTTGCTACAGGTAGTTGTGAGGCGATAATCGTAGAAGCTTTTCCGTGTCTGTCTTCGATCATCTCCATCAAGTCCATTTGCTGTTGTTTTTCTAAATGGGTAAGGCCAAAATCATCGAGTATAAGCAAGTTTGTCTTGGAGAGTTTTTCAAAGAACTTATAGATGGTTCCTTCCACCCGGGCCATTTTGGTTTTCAGCATGAGTTTTTGGGTGTTAAAATAGGTAACATTAAAGCCTTGAACGCAAGCTTGATGCCCTAAGGCAGACGCAAGAAAGCTCTTTCCGCAGCCCGTGGCCCCGGTGATCAGCACGGACTCTCCTTTGGAGATATAATCTCCCGTGGCCAGGGTGGCGATCAGGGTTTTGTCAATACCTCTTGCCGGATCGGTACGGATTTCTTCCATGGAAGTTTTGTAGCGGAAGCCGGCTTGGTATTCCAGTCTTTTAAATCTTCTGTTGTCTCTTTCCTGCTGCTCGGCCTGCAGCAAAATCTCCATGCCATCGGTAAGTGAGAGTTCATGTAGTTGTCTGGTTTCCCGTAGCGCTGTCCAGCTTTTCAGCATACCGGGCAGCCGTAACTTGTTCATTTGAGTTTCGATCTGATTCATTCTTGTTTAAAATTTAGTTCTAATTGTTTCTGATAATGTTCTTTTCCCCGAAGGTTGTCGTGTTTGGGCAATGGCTTATCGGGGAGTTCGGTTTTTTGTTCGGTCATCTTGTTTTCCAATATGTTTTTAAGAAAAGTGTAGGTGTAATTTTGGTAGTCGATAGCCATTTGGCAGGCTTTGTAAAAGCGATCCGGTTCGGTTTTT
>DYNZ01000035.1 GCA_020720805.1 Leptospira biflexa
TGGCATTGCCTTGCGATTTCCGAAAACCAAAATGCCTTTAGTATAACCGCGTCCTTATCGACCTTGGGTCAGCTCCAAAAATCTGACACTAGTCCATCCGTGCACATCGGTCGCTCCTGTGACTTCCTGTCACCCGCGACACTCGTGCATCCGTGCACATCGCATTGACAGTTGCGGGATAAAGTCCATTGCAAACAGTATAGGTAGTACCAGTTTACACTCCGGTTCCAGAGACCAGAAAATCTATTGTTGACAGAAGCGATTTCCAGGGGGATTGGGGTAGATTTGTTAACGCAATCATTTTAAAAGACCGCATCCGGCAGGTAAACTATGATCACAGATATCTTGATATATGAATCCCAGCACCATCAGCAGCTTTTTCCGCTTAGCCGGTTTCGGGCGATGTGGGATATTCCGACGGGAATCAATAGCCTGCGCCAACTTCTGCAGAAATTTTTTCCTGGGGCGCAGCAGTGGCTGGCACCGTTGCGCGGCCGTGAATACCTGTTGGAGAATCCCCTGAGCGGTACGGCAGCACTGGAAGAACGGGCAGGCTATCTGCCAACAGAAGCAAAACTATGGCAGCCCGATCGGATTTTTTCCGGCTCAACCCTTGTTGTCCATGCCCACTGGCAGCAGCGTCAGCAATTGCTGGATCTGAGCCAGCACAGGTTGCTAGAGCCGGTGCTGCTGCAAGCGGTACCGCTGTTGCAGCTATTTCCAGAAGGACAGTTTCCGGTTGCGGCTGAGTGGTACCGCAGTCTCCAGGAGGGGCATGACCCCCTGGCTCCAGCAGACTTGCCGCGGCCACAATGTGTGGCCTATCCGTGGGATATCCTGCCGCTGCTTGCGAAAAATATTATTTTTGACGCGACGCTCCTACCTCAGGAGCGGTTTACCCACCGCGCTTTGCCGCAGATCTATGGTCCGCGCCAGCACCTTTACCTCCACAAAGAGTCTGAGGTGCAGCCAGGAGTTGTGATCGATACGCGCCAGGGAGCTGTGGTCCTGGATCGAGGGGCAAGCATCGCAGGTCCATCTCTGGTTCAGGGACCGATTTACATCGGACCCAATTCGAGCGTCGACGGTGCCAAGTTGCGCGGCCAGACCCATATCGGCCATACTTGTAAAATCGCCGGTGAAATTGAAAACAGCCTGATTTTGGATTTCTCCAATAAGCACCACGATGGGTTTATGGGTCACAGTATGGTCGGCTCGTGGGCCAACTGGGGTTCGCTGGCGAACACCTCAGATCTGAAAAATAATTACGGGACTATCCGGATGTGGAACAAAGGTGAGGATCTTGACAGCGGCTTAATCAAACTGGGAACACTATGCGGTGACTTTGTAAAAATTGCTATTGGTATGCAGATCAATACCGGTACTGTCATGGATTGCGCCGCCAATATCTTTGGCAACCAGCCGCAGTCAAAATATATACCTGGTTTCTCCTGGGGGATCCCCGGACCTGGCGAAGAGAACTCCTACTATGAGATAGAAAGGTTTCTGAAAGATAGTGCAAAGATTATGGCACGCCGCAAACAGGAGCTTCCGTCTGCCCTGGCGCAGGAGCTCCGCGAAACCTGGAAAGCTCTGTGCGCGGTGTAACGGAAAATTTATTCTATTTTTTCCATTGGTCATCTGGTATCGATTTGTAGCGCCCCCAGAAAGAATAGAACGTCAAAGAGATATGGGATATAAATTTTGCAAATACCCGATACCGAAGCAGATAGTGCTGCGCATGATAGAGCAGCCAAAGAACCACCATGAAGATTGCAGTTGATATGAGCCAGCGCAGCGGTAAGGATTTTTCTATAAATAGCGGAAGCTTCTGTAGAAAATAGGAAAAAATAGCAGAGCTTAGAATGCTGACAATCACGATGAAACCATGGGAGGTGTCGATGGCTCTTTGTGGGCAATTGTTCATGCAGCGTATACAGCTTTCACAACGGAATGTCCAGTAGGGGCGTTCTTGTATTTTTTGTATCGCTTGCACGGGGCATTGCCTGATGCATGAAAAACAGGCGTTGCAATGCAGCGAGGCGTAAAAGGATTTGGCAATGATAAAACGGCCAACCAGATAGTAAGCCAGGGCAATGGGTGAAATCAAAATATCCTGGATTAAGTCACGATATGCAATAAAATCATTCTCGCCAGAAAAAATTTTTTGGGAATGCCTTTCCGCCCGCTCATAGTTTACCTTATGCAAATACTTCACAGTTTTTTCGTTTAAGGCAGGGTGCAGGGAGAGCCAGTTGGATGGCATATCAAAAGGAATTTGTCCGACAATGTGGTAGCCCTTGCTTTTTAATATCAAGCTAGAGAGCAATAACGCTATACCAGTTAATCCGGGTGTGACATAAGAGCCGATTTTCATGCCAGCCCGGGTGTTCATCAAAACAACGCGATTCTTGCCATTGGGAAACCGACGGATAAAATCCAGCGTGATCTTCGGAAAATTAAAACCATGGGTAGGGGAGATTATCAATACCAGGGAGTTTTCTATCAACATCGAAATTTTACTGAAGTCACAACTAGCTATGTTTTGGATCTGGCAATCGATACCTTTCTTCTCTGCGAATTCTGAAAACCATAACGCGATGCGTCTGGCATTGCCTGTACCGGAAAAATAGAAAATAGTTACCTTTTGGATTGTCTGCATACTCTTGGTTTTATCCTATTTGTTTTTCACTGGGGAAATGGGATGGTAGCAAAGTTTCCATCGTTTCTGATAAAGATCCCTGTCAGTATTCGGATGAATCGTTTCAAATTCAGAAAAATTGTCAATTTCTTTTGTATAAAGATTGACATTTTGTATAGTTTTTAATTTTTTGAGTATCTGAGATTACCATTTGGTTGAAGCCAGGGTAAAAAAAGAGGGAGTTTATGAAAAAAGCTGTTTTTTTGTTGGTTTTTTTTGTTATGGTAAATCGCGCTCTTTGGGCAATGCCTTTTATTGTTGCCGTTGATTCAAAAACGGGACTCATTGTCCGACAAGCGCCAAATACAAAGTCAGCCAAATTAGGTGTGATTCCGTTTGGTTTTTTTGTGACAGTTATCCAGGTTACCGGACACCAGGAAACGCTTTTTGGCAAAACAGGACATTGGATGAAGATTCAATGGAACGGTAAAGAGGGGTATGCCTTTGGCGGGTTTCTGCAGAAAAATGAGATGCTCAAGGATGTACCGGTTATCCAGAGCACAGCTCCAGTCATGTGGGATTGGTCAGGGAAATATTATGGCGGTTTGGATTGTAGCGGCAGTACCTATTCAGGATACCAGCAATATTTTTTATTGGAAGAGAAAGCGGACGGACGGCAAACTGTCTCGTATACCCATGATGGTTAAGATCCCAGCATGCGACAATCAAATTGTGAGCTTAAACAGGGAATATTTCGCCAGGAGGGACCTACGCTTATTTTCACCTTTTTGAAAAAAGCCACATTCAGCACTCCGGGTGGCGGGTGTGATAATCCAGGCAGGCAAATAAATTTTATAAAAATTCATGAAATTTATAGAGCTACTTTGATGAACTGTTCCTTTCAGGGCAATCCATTTGAAGGGCTGATTATCCCTGGTTTGGGATCTGGTCACTTTCTCTGGAAGAGAAGTTACGGAAGGTAAATCGATGGCATTGGTTGCGTCGGCCCAGCGTCTCAGATCAGTAGGGCGCTGGGGCAAAGCCTCTTTTGGGGGAGAAAAATTAAAATATCTATATATCTATATGATTTGAATTTTTTTTTAAGAAATTTTCTAATAGATTTGGTATAAAAAAAAATTATTATTGTAAAAAAAGGTAGAGCAATTTTTTTTTGATATATACAATATATCTGTGTGCATTGGTATTTATGAAGCGCCTTAATGTTGGTGTGATTCTTTCTCTAATTTTGTTTTCTGCGCTTGGTTTTTTAGGGAATTATTTCAGCCTGCCTCTTTTTTTTAATGTAGATTTTCTTTTTGGTACTTTTTTTATCATCCTTGCTATTCGCTTTATTGGTTGGTATGCCATCCTTCCAGCCGCTATTGCGGCTTCGTATACCCATTTCCTCTGGAATCACCCATATAGTATCATCATTTTTATCGCTGAAGCCTCATTTGTTCTCTTTTTTTATAATCGTAAGAGACGGAGTCTGGTTATCTATGATACTTTTTACTGGCTAGTTCTGGGGATGCCTCTGGTTTTTCTCTTTTATGGCCTTGTAATGAATGTCAATATAACCGGTACTTTGGTCATTATGGCAAAGCAGAGTGTAAACGGAATTTTTAATTCTCTGGCTGCATCCCTTTTTCTGACACTGCTGAATGTTCTAAACTATGCATTGAGGCGAAAGCACGAAAAGCAGACCTATCGAAATGTTATTTTTGAAGTAATGACCTTTACAATATTGTCACCTATGTTGATATATATGGTCATTAGTATACGGATGGAAACTCAAAACCATTACCTTGAAGCCAAGGAGTATTTAATCAGAATTGCATCAGGATATGCTAATGCGTTGAATGGTCGTTTATCTGAAAATGTTCGATTTGTTGAGCGTATTGCCTCATTGGCGGCAAAGTATCCGCTCTCTCATTTAAGCCAGACCCAATTTCAGCACGATTTAGAGGTGCTTCATTCGGCATCACCTGATATTCTCAGGGTTGGTGTCCTTACAGATAAATTGATATCAGCATCCTTCTCGCCTTTACAGGACAAAAACGGGCATTCCAATGTAGGGAAGGATTTTAGCGGAAGGGAGATCTATGATCGTGTATTAAAAACGGGTAAGACAGAAATCTCCAATTTAGTTAAATCTAAAATTCACTCTGAAGAAAAGATCCTTTTTTTGATAACTCCCATAATACGAAAGGAGCAAAAAATCGGGTTTGTTGTCGCGTCGTTGAATTTTGCCATATTTCAGAAATTGTTGGAAACTGATTATAAGATATTTGGTACTAATATTACCATCCTGGATCGCCAGAATTTTGTGTTGTTAAGTACAAATAATAAAATTGAGTCTGAAAAAGCGTGGTTGAACAGAATGGACTTTGGAAATTATAGGAGGATGGATCATGATGTCTACCAGTGGAATCCTTCTTTACCGCCGAATACAGCTATTATTAAACGATGGATTCAGTCAATCTACTCCTATGAGATGGATTTGGATGCGAAGTTATCAGGTTGGCGTCTTATTGTAGATCTACCTATGGGGGCTCATGTAGCGTATTTACAAAAGCTCGGTAACCAAAGCATGGGGCTGATGTTTCTATTTGTGTTGATATCTGTCACTATCTCATATTTGATAAGTAGAAGCATTACAAAGAGTATTGCAGACGTCCATAAAAATAGTAATAATTTGCCGGATAAAATATATTCTAATGAAAAAATAGTGTGGCACGATTCTATTTTTTTTGAAAACATAAGGCTAGTTCATAATTTTCAATATCTCGAAGTTCAGCTTTTTGAGAAATTTAATGAATTGAGACGATTGAATCAATATTTGGAAAAAGAGGTAGATGCAAGAACGAAGGCTTTGGCTGAATCAAATTTTCGTCTGGAAGATTCACTAAACCACGCGAATATCCTGGCGCAGCAGGCTCAGGCTGCAAGCATTGCAAAAAGTAGTTTCCTAGCCAATATGAGTCATGAAATAAGAACACCAATGAATGGTATTATTGGCTCAGTTGAACTTCTTGTCGATACAAGCTTGAATGAAGAGCAAAAATTTCATGTACGGACAATCGGCAGTGCTTCTGAGACTCTTTTGGGAATCGTCAATGATATTCTTGATTTATCTAAAATCGAGTCAGGGAAAATGCAGATTGCGATGGATACCTTTTCTGTCCGTAATCTATTTTCGAATGTACGCGATCTATTTTGCGAAAGAATATCTAAAAAAGGGGTGGAGTTCCTGTATAATAACATAGAACTCCATCAAGACTTTTATGGCAGTGATGCTTTTAGAATAAAGCAGATTCTGTTTAATCTACTAAGCAATGCAGAAAAATTCACCAAATCTGGCGAAATCGTTTTGACGGTCCAGGATATCATAGATGCCAATCATCAAATATTTCTTGAATTTACCGTTAGTGATACAGGTATTGGAATACTCGCCAGTAGACTCGACAATATCTTTGAAAGCTTCACCCAGGCGGATGTCTCTACAACCAAGTTGTTCGGGGGGACAGGGCTTGGACTTGCGATCTCATACAGACTTGCCAAATTATTAAATGGTGATCTCTTTGTTACCAGCGAAGAGGGAAAAGGTAGTGAATTTAGCTTGCGCATTCCAGTTATAAAAGCTGAACAACAAATAATAATAAATCGCTCAATACCTGAACGATTTCAAAAAATTCTGGTGGTTTCGATTCAACGCAAATTACTTGATTTGATGAAATCGATTTTAGGGAATCCCGATTTTTCAGAGAATGGTATTATTGCTCTTAAGGCAATATCCAGTGCTTTGCAAAACGGCAATCCATATCAATTAATTGTTTTGGATAATGAGCTACCCTTTATGAGCGGAGTCGAGATTCTCGATACGATTCAGAATTTAGCAATAGACCAAAAACCTCTTATCCTGGTATTAGCAACCTGTGCATCGCGTCTTTATGTGGAAAAAGCGATGAGTCGGCATCCAAATGCTGTTCCTATACAAAAGCCATTTTCAGTTGAGGAGATAATCGCCGCAATTCAGGGAAATAGGTTAGAGCCAAACATTGAATCACCGGAAGAAATTTTGGTAAGTAAGAATATTTACAAAAGCCTTCGTCCAGTACTGATCGTTGATGATAATCAGATGAATTTAGATGTTATAGGGGCAATGTTGGCAAAAATGGGAATTGGTTTTTTGGTCGCCCACAATGGGTTGGAGGCGGTTGAAATGTTCTGTCAGAATAAAGATGTGCAGTTAATTTTTATGGATATCCATATGCCTCTAATGGATGGGGTACAGGCAATGAAGGAGATCCGAAAAATTGATTACGGCCGGAATATTCCAATCATTGCCCTCACAGCAAATGCGCTAAAGGAAGATGAAGAAAAATATTTATCCTCTGGTATGAGCGGGTATTTGGCAAAACCATTTCGAAAAAAGGACTTAATTGCAATTATGGAGCAATTTCTCCACTCCGAAGTCGATGTAACTGGAGAGAGCGAAACACCTTCTCTTTATTTTACAAGCTCGGTCGAACATATTTCGAATCAACATTTGGATTATTGGCTTAATCTTTCCTACTTAGATAACAATTTTAGTGATATGATAAATGTCTATGCAGACACAGTAAGACGCTTTCCCGAAGAGTATGCGCGTCTGCGTGGATTGGTGAATGTTGCTATAGAAAAGAATGCCGCTGAAGAAGCCAGGAGTGCAGTTCACCAGCTACGCGGTGTAAGTGCGAGTATGGGCTTTTTGCAGCTAGCCGATCTTTTGGGCCATACCGAAAAAGAACTCACCGAAAAGTCTCTTACCGAAAAAGTTCATTTGTTGCTGGCGCAGGCAACCGATGTCTATACCCAATCTATGCAGGCCGCAGAAAAATTTATCGAATTGCGGCTAAAATAGCAAGATACAGCATTTTTTAAAAGGATATTTTTTTATCTTGAAAGATAGAAAGGGGGAGATACTAATTAAGGCCGATCGGTACTCTAGACTGGTATAGGATGTTGTCGCGGGCATGAGGGAGCGTTATGAATACACTTATTGGTGTAAAATGGCCGGAACCAACCTGGCTTCAGATAAAGGTGCTGCTTGTAATCATTTTTCTCATCATTGTTGTATTTGCGGTCATTCGCCTGGTGCAAATACTGCAGCAAAAAAAGCAATTCAGCGTGCAGTCCTTTCTATTCCATGCCCGTCAAAAGGGTCTAAATACATTTGAGTTGAAAGTAGTGCAGGAGATGGCTCACCTGTCAGGAGAGGCTCAACTCCAGGAATTTCTACGCTCAGAAGAACTGTTTGTGCAGGGAGTGGCGAGGTTACTTCATTTTGGCAACCGCAACCAGAGTAAGCTGGAACTCGCCTTTACCGGTAAAACCCTGGTGATGATAGCAGAGGCCGCGGCGATTGCTCATGAAAAGTTATTTCAAGGACAAATTTTTAACTCGCCCCTTCAAAACATAGAAGATTTGCCGCGCAATGCCCTGGCTGTGATTTTCCCTGCGCAGGGAAATCCTGTTTACGCGGGTTATATAACAGGTGCGGAAAGCGGCAATTTGCAACTTTCTGCGGTGCTGCGTTCCCGTTCCCAAATCGATCTATTGGTCGGTACAGCGATTACGATTAGAGTATGGCGGCGCGGCGATAAAAAATATGAGTTTTTGGGGAATCTTCTTCAGGTGCGTGAAAATAGCGTAGCTATTCAGATAGCAGAAATGGATCAGGGGTTAGGTATTGCCGAGAGCGTAAAGTCTATGCAGGTTCGTTTCTACCTTCCGAAGGCTTTCGTGGTTTATCAGGAGAACGAAAAAAATCATTTTATTAAAGCAAAACTACTGGAGTTGCATCAAGATCGTGTTGTCCTGGAGGCAGATCACCAGATTCCTGTTCATGACCATATTTTTTTATATCTCATTTCCAGCGAGCTGCGTTTGCATATACCTATGATCGAGATTGAAGAGGTTTCCGCTTTGGAAATAGCGAAAGGATCCAGAAGGTATCGCGGTCTCTACCAGTTGTCCGAACTCAGCGCAACGGTGTTGCAAACCTTTTTCCGCGTATAACAGCGAATCGGGTGAGTAGGTAGAAATTAATTATTTTTAACCTTAGATTGGCAAGGATGGTTGGTATGTCAAAAAAGCTGCACTGTGTTATCGGGGGAGCCGGCGATTCTGCCCAGGCTGTGGTTCGCGCCTTGCGCAAACGCAATGAAGCTGTTGTGAGTGTGGCTCGCACCAAGGGGGCGCCGGGAGTGCTCTTTCGCTCAGGCGATATCTTGCATCCGGAGAGCCTTCAATCCGCAATGCAAGATGCAACTCATATCTATCTTTGCCATGGTTTTCCTTACAATACAAAAATCTGGGAAGAGCACTGGCCTATTGCCGCAAACAATGTGATCGCGGCCGCGACAAAAACAGGAGCCCGAATTCTTTTTCTTGATAATATCTACATGTACGGCCCAGCTCCCTTGCTCCAACCCATAACAGAAGAGCATCCCCAACAACCTGTTTCCCGCAAAGGCAAGATCCGCAAGGCGGTAGCTGATCAATTTCTGAATGCGCACAAGGCAGGTGAAATTCAGCTTCTCATCGCCAGGGCTCCAGATTTTTACGGGCCGTTTGTAAAGAATTCTATTGTCAATGTGTTAGTCCAGGATGCCATTCAAAAAAAGAGACCCATTTACTGGCCAGCCAGGTTAAATCATGCGCATAGCTTTGTATATATCGAGGATTTGGGGGAGGCTATTGCGGATTTAGCCCTGGCAGAGGACTCCTGGGGACAGATCTGGCATCTACCCGTTTCCGCAAACCCGCCAGCGATGTTTTCCATGTTAGAAATGGTTCGTGATGCGGCTGGTTCCACACAGCCAGTCAAGCCAATGCCTGGTTGGCTCGAGTTTTTCCTAAAAGCCTTCCTTGCCGATTTTCGCCAGTCTCATGAGATGCTTTACCAGTATGCCGCAGCTTATCTCTTTGATTCAGGGAAATTTCAAAGGCGGTTCCCGAGATTTGCTGTTACGTCTTACCAGGAGGGGATAGAAAAAACAGGCCAGGCAATGCAGCAATTATTGCAAGCGTTCCCTTCGGATGTTACGTAATGCGACCCAGGCAAGCACGAATGTTGGGAAATTCTGCTCTGCGTATTTCTCATCGTAATTGAGTTCAACTATAATTTTTTTTGGGTATAAACGATAGCGATGTATCTTCAATAATTGCTCAATTTTTATTAAAAATGTCGCAATAATTTTTTGATGCCGCTCACTAACGCAATAAAACTAGGAGACCGATTGCTGTTTATGTCCATAAACGGCGCTATTGCTCGTGAACCAGAGACTTTGTCATAATTGTTGTTTGTTAGACTTCGCAGTTCTGCCGCCGGATTAGCTAGAGAATCCGGATTTCTATATTTCGCGTTTTCCTGCTTTTTTTGAAGATTTTTAAGACCCAATCCTTGCTCCACAGCTTTTAAATCTCCAAGATAAAAACTTTCCAATTCACGGCAGGCAATGCGAACTAAAAAATGAGACTTGCCGGAATGAGTACATAATTGAATTAATTTTGATTTAATGGATAGGCAATTCGCTGAATCCTGGTCTCGTAAAATCACAAAGTGGGAATCTGGTTTTTGCCAGACTCTCATGCGGTGCTCAAGATTCTTCCATATCCTGCTTGCCCTTAAAAACAATATATTGAACATTGTAATGTTTTGGAACTATTTTCGGCAAAATTCCCGTTAACATTTCTTTCTCGGAAGGACCTTCAAGGAAAAAAACCAGATATTTCATCTTGGATCCGCTCCCTCAAAAAAACCGTGCTCCCATAAATAGCCCATTTGGTCTCCCTCCGACATATAGGCTGCAAGCTGGCTATCTTCTTTGGCTCGCATGACTTTACTAAAACCACTTTTTTTAACAAGCCAGAATACCTCCTCAAGCCTTACTGCATTGAGAAAATCGGGCGAATGTGTGGAAACAAAAACCTGGCCACCACGATTGGCATACGCGCGAAACTCCTCGGCAAGCTCCCATAAAAGTCTCGGATAAAGCTGGTTTTCCGGCTCCTCCACACAGAGCAAGGGGTGCGGCGATGGATCATAAAGCAGTAAAAGATAAGCGAACATTTTTATGGTTCCGTCGGATACATACTTATCTATAAAGGGATCCTTAAAAGACCCATCCTGAAATTTTAATAATAATCGGCCATCTTTCGTAGGCTCTGGTTCTATGGTGGAAACACCAGGAACACGCATTTTCATGAGATCAATTACTCTATTAAAGATTTCATTATGCTCGGAGAATATCCGATTTGCCACAAGCTGAAGATTGTCCCCTGTAATCGACAGATGGTCTGCATAGCCGGCAGCATCCTTGCTTCCACGGGCAAGGTTTATATGAAAATCAGACACATACCAATTCTCAATTAGCTGTCTGAATGCGTTAGCCGCCTTGAATTTTTGAAATTGTCCCAGGCCTTTAATCGCCAAAATATCGGCTTTATCAAGTTCCTGCTGCTCTTTTGTTAGTTCCTCATCTGTTTTATTGAAGTCGTCCTCATTCACTACCGCTTTTCCTTTGCCAAAGGAGAAATCAAGAAAATGATAAGGCGAACCTGCGGAGCCGCGCTTATACCGTAGAATCTCCCTTGCCACCTGAGGTTTGCCATCCTGGTTTGTGATTTCCAGAAAATATGTTACAAGACGTTCTGCTTTGCTAATTTCCATTCGAAACTGCAATTCAATTTCCATGTTTTCAGTTTCCCTGCCTCTACTAATCAGCTCATTGAAACCGCCGCGACTTTGAATTGCGGCTCCCACATTATAAGTCAGACAATCTTTTAGAAAGCCAAATACTTGAAACAGGGTTGATTTTCCCGTACCATTGGCACCGACGATGACACAAAATGGAGGAATCTCTCTGATTGTTATGTCTTGAAACACACGAAAATTTTTTATACGAATCGATTCAATTCTCATTTATCGCCTCATCATGAATTCAAAGTTTCCTGTAACTGCCGGCCATGTAACGTTACCTGCTACCCTCTACCACGGCTATCTCCTCCTCCGTCAAAGCATATAGCCTATACACAAGCTGGTCAATTTGCCGGTTCGTGGCCTCAATCTCCCGCTCCAGAGCCGTGCGTTCATGAGGGGTCTTGATATACGGCAGTCTCCTGTGCATTTCAAGCGTCCGCTCCACCAGACCTACCATTTGATCATGCATGGCCTTATCTCCCGGGTTAGTGAAGTCAATCGTGCGGATAGGGAATAATGTAAAAAATACTGAACTTGGTTCAAAGAAGCCGCCACGCAATTTTGGAAGCAGCCTATTAAAAAGATAATAATTCACAGATGAATTTAATATCCCCAACAAGTATTTATCCGGCTCTGAAATAATAAAACATTTTTGATTTGTATATAAATTATTTTTATCGTAAACAAATTCTGGCTGCTTGCAAATATTTGGATAAATTATCTTCTCTTTCTCAAACTCTTCGTAATAATCGACAGCATCCTGGATTTCATACCACTCATAGGAACCTGGCTTTCTACCTGTCCATCCTTTTTCATCCGGCCAAGTCTTTGGTTTAGGTTTGAGTTGGTCTTTAAATTGCTCAAGATATTTAATGATTGCTGGGTATCGTTTGATGTCAATTCCCCGGCGAGTAAATATCAGCCACCTATCCGAAACCGGTGTTTGATATCTTTTAATATCCCGCCCGGCCAGAAATGGCTTTATCACTTCAGCACTCTTTGGATCTTCGGCAATCAATTTGTCCTTCGTTACCTCATCGATGACAAAGGCTTCATTGAGACCTGTCAAAACACCTCGATAGATTTTACCATCTACATATTCTCCAAGAGGGATACCTTTGCCTTTAAGTTTCTGCAAAAGCTCTGCCTCCTGCTTTGAGCTGAGAGACCAGCCTTCTTCCTTCAGACTGTCGATGGCTACGCTATAGCTGTTTTTTTCTACAATCTGGTTTAACTCTTCTCCGCCAGCAGCAAGGAGCCCTGGATGCTGCTGAACAGCATCAAAATCCTGCGCTTTTTTATTGGCAGCTATAAGAATACACGGATAGGTGGTCGCCCCCTGGAATACCGGTAGATCGCCAAAATCAATTAATTTATAAATTCTTTTTCCTTTCAGAAATACCCGCAATGACTTTCCATAATTTGCCCGCAGCCATTTATTCGCGACAATCACGGAATACAATCCATCATCCTTTAAAACGGATAGGGATTTTTCAATGAAATAAACATACAGATCTGCTGTCCCTGCAAAGGTCTGATATTTTTTTTCTGCGTACTTTTTAAACGGAGTTCCTAAAATCTCTTGCCGCACATACGGCGGATTTTCGATCACCACATTAAAACCACCCGCCTGCATTGCCTCTGCAAATTCATACTGCCAGTCAAAAATATTTACCTTCCATTTTTCTTCCTCTGTGAAAGTAAATAATTCTTTTTGGCTTTCCCCTATAACTTCATAAAAATCCGGTCCAACGAGGCTATTGCCGCATTTTATATTACTGTCCAGATCAGGCAAGGCCCGTTCATGAAACAGCGAAAACTGACTTTCAATGGTTTCCGCACTTTGCCCTTCCAGTACCTTAAGCAGCAGGTTCAGCTTGGTTACCTCTGCCGCCTGTGCGTCAATATCAACACCGTAAATGTGAGTCAGTAGAATCTTTTTTCTTTCAGATGCTGTCAGTTGCCAGTTATTCTCGCTAACCTGAAACACAACCTTTTTATGTTTTTCTGGATAATTTCCTACATACCAATTCAAATACCAATCCAGCAGGTATTGATATGCCACAATGAGAAAAGAACCTGATCCGCACGCCGGGTCCAGCACTCTCAATGGAGAATCTCCACTCTCACCAGACACTTGCGCCGGAGTCCTGTTCTTAAGTTTTTCTCCCAACGTCTTCTGTACAATATACTCAACAATATATTTTGGAGTATAATAGACTCCACCGGCTTTCTTCACCTCTGGCTTTTCTTCCACCTTGGCAGATTTGCCAGTCAATCGGATCACCTTGCCGAGAAATTGTTCATAAACATTCCCAAGAATATCTGCTCCAATCACCGAAAATTCATAGGGGCTGTTCGGATAATAGAGATTACCGATAATTGTTTTCAAAACTTTATCATCGATTTGCAAAGCAGGCGTGATTTCATCAGGAAATGTTTTTCTGTTTTTCTCCTTGCTAAAATGGAAAAGTCCAGAATTATATTTTTGATCCGCTTTATAGTAAAGTTCTTTCAAAGTAGAATATATATTTTTCCCCTGGCTAATTCCCAATAGTTGGCCATAGGGCTCAATGCCGCGATCCTCACAGATGCGCAAGAAGAGAAGTCGGTCTATCGTCGCGCCGACGGCAAAATGAAGCGTCCGGCTATCCATCTCTGCTTCGGGTTCAGAACGGTTGCGTAGCGCTATATTCTTTGCTAGTTCCAATCTCCACGATTCAATCTCTTTGAGAAACTCCTTGTCGACCGTTGCGGTCCCTTTTTTCCCTCTGGAGTTTTTAGCGAAGTGGTCAAAACTTCCCTTGAGAATAGCCTCCTTAGAGAAGATAGATTCTATCCACTCCCAATGGTGCGGATATTCTGTAAATTTACAGTAAAAGACACGACCCACTGCGGCACTATCTTTAGAATAGGGTTTGATGCTGGTATCGTAAACCGCAAACTCCTCAAAATCAGAAAGAATGGAGAGAGATAAATTTGCCGACCAGCCATAACGACGTACCTGATATGCAGGGGCTATATCATCCCGAATAAAGACTGACGGCTTCTTAGCCTCTACAAAAAATTTGCGCTGTCCGCCTATGCGAAAGGAATAATCAGGAGCTTTTGTACTAATTACATCAGCTTCTTTCTTTTTGCCCTTCTCGCGTATTTTTATCGAATCTTCATGTACAACCTCTTTGTAACTCTCAGCATGCGCCTGTTTGTTAAAAACATCCCAGCCCTGGGCTTCAAAGAATGGATCAAGGAATTCCCTGCGGAGCTGGGTTTCGTTGTATTTGCCCGATTTATAGGCAGCTTCATGTTGTTTGAATTTTTCAATCAGAGAGAGAAGGTTTGTTGGTATGGCCATAGTATTGAATCCTTTTTCTATCTTTTTTGAAAAGTATAGAGGGGGTTGCAAAGTGTTTTTTCATTTTTTTTCGTTTTAAACTTAGGAAATTGCATACCGCTTTCTTGTTGACAAAAAAACGGCGAATTTTTTTATCTATTTTTCCTGGCTTTTTTTTATATCAAAGAAAAGCGGTGCTGGCGACGTAGCCAAGTGGTAAGGCAGAGGCCTGCAAAGCCTTTATTCGTCGGTTCGAATCCGACCGTCGCCTCACAAAAGAGAAGCCCAAGTGGTGGAATAGGTAGACACACAGGACTTAAAATCCTGGGAAACGAAAGTTTCGTACCGGTTCGATTCCGGTCTTGGGCAAGCTTCCCCCTAAATACAATCTCTCCCGCAAGCTGTTTTCGAATAAAATGTTAGATGTTTGTTAGACTTTCTAGCGTTTGTCGAAGTTTTTTTCCTTTTTTTCAAAATAAGGAAGAGTCTTGACTTGCCAAATCCCTTTTTTTCTATGAATATCAAATTGGTAATGATACCATCCCGCAATTCGTTTTTATCCTGATTTAAGGAATCTAATACCTACTAGGGAGACAAGCCTTCATGAAAAAGCGATTACTCTATTTAACCCTCATTTTGGCCCTGCTGGCAATAAGCGCTCTGGTTTTTGCCCAGGATAGCAAGCCTGTCAACGTTGCTTCGGAGACGGCCTCTTCTCAAAGCGGAGCCTCCTTGATTGATACAGTGAAGCAGGGGGGGTGGGTTATGATTCCGATCATGGCTCTGGCCTTGGCAGCGCTGGCAATCATCATCGAAAGAGTTAAATTTTTTCTGATAACAAAGGTTTGGTCTCGGGCAAAACTTCAGGCGCATATCGATTCGATTCTGGCGCAAAATCAAAGCCTGCGCTACCGCGAAGAGGTTGAGGATGAACTTAGCTCGGCGGTGCAGATCTATATCAACACTATGGAGCGGGGGCTGGGGCTTTTGAATGGTATTGGCAGCCTGGCACCGCTATTAGGTTTTTTCGGAACAGTCATAGGTATGATCGAGGCCTTTGCTGCTATAGCCGCTGCCAGCACGGTGAATGCGAAGGTTGTCGCTGTAGGTATCCAGGTAGCTCTGGTGACCACCGCTGGCGGACTATCTGTGGCCGTGCCGGCCCTGTTCGCTTACCACTTTTTTATGCACCTCTCTTATAAAACAGCCCAGGAGGCGGATGCTATGATCTCCCAGAAGAGCGCCTCTTTTCCAAGGTTATTCCAGCAAGCTGATCACACTCTATAGCAGGTATTGTGCATGCAGCCCACCAAACGCAATCTTGCCGCTTTTTACAGGAAGAGCCGTAGGCGCCATCTCCTGGGAAGTGGTGGTGAATTTGAAGCCTCCTCCATAGCTGACTTGGCTTTTTTACTGCTGATCTTTTTTATTGTTACCAGCTCCTTTATTTTGCGCCAGGGGGTATTTTTATCTCTGCCCGCCAAAAAATCGAGCAGCATCCAGGTCGATGCCAAGCAGATTGTGCAGCTAACTCCGGAGGCCAGCGGCTTTGCAGTCGATGGGGAGAGGATGTCGAGGGAAAAGACGGCAGAGCTTCTGACACGCAAAAACAGAGAGATTAGCGAGCTGATTGTGGTTATCTATATGCGCCCCACCGTTGCCTACGACCGCCTGGTGGATGCCCTGAGCGTGGCCAAAGAGAGCGGCGTGCGCAGGCTCTCTCTCAAAGATGGCGAGGATCTCTAATATGGCGCGCAGGATCTCACATACCCGCAAGCGCCGCTGGCAGGCGGTATCTGTAGGTGCGGCCATGGCGGATATGGCCATGCTGCTATTGGTCTTTTTTATGGCGACCACCTCAACAGAACCACCCAAGGGCGTGGAGGTGGAGCTGCCCAGGGCTAGAACCGAGGGGGTAGAACAGGATAGTATCTATATCAGTATGGGCAGACAGGGCAGGCTCTTTTACGAGGGGCGCCAGGTCAGCCCGGACGAGCTGAAGGACCAGTTGATGATGCGTCGCGGCGAAAAAGACAGGGTGGTGGCGCTAACAGCAGATAAAAATCTTGAGTATAGCAAAATCAAGAAAATTCTTGATGTGCTGCGCGAAGTGGAATTTCTCAATGTGGTCTTCATGTCTGAACCAAGGGATGACAAAGGAAAACCGTAACATGATACAATCTCTTCGACAGTTTGATCAGCGCCATCCGTATGTCACTTCAGCCATCCTGGCCTCTGTGTTGATGCTGTTTTCTCTTTTCTACACGCGCTCCCTGCATATTATTGAAGATTATCAGCCGCCGGTGACACTGGATATTATCGATATCAACACCCTGCAAGCTCCCAAGCGGGTAGTGAAAAAGGAGATCACTACAGATCCCAGCGACACCAGCAATCCGACCCAGGTGGATAGGGCGCAGGGGACAAATGAGGACAGCAAGGCTGTGGATCTCGCCTTTTATCCCAACATTGCGCCGCCAAAACCGATCGGCAAACTCAAGCGGATCTACCCCAAAGAGGCCAGGCAGCAGGGTATAGAGGCAACGCTCTTTATCGCGATGCTGATTGATAAGGATGGTTTTGTCCGTCAGGTCAACGTGCTTGGATCCAGACTCAGTAAAAATCTGCCGCCGGAGGCCTCCGTACGGATAACGCGCGCCTTCGCTGCAGCGGCTGTGGAGATCCTAACCCAGGCTCGCTTTAGCCCAACCATCTACAATGGCAGAAAGGTGCCGATTCGGATGGAGATGCCCCTGAAATTCAGGCTGGATCTATAGGGAGAGTCTCGTCAGTTGACGCGGTCTGAAAAAACCCAGGAGCTCCCCTGAGCCCGCCTGTGCATAACCGGCAAATCCGAGCATGACAACGCCGCTTTTTCGAAAGCGTATACGCAGATTGTGACCAAGGTAGAAAAAGAGAAGCTCTGACAAATCTGGTTCATGTCCGACCAGGATAATTGTCTCTTCAGGGGTAGTGCTCTCCTCCAGGAATTGGGTGAGCGCCAGCGGTGAAAAGGAGTGGCCGAGCATATCAGTCACGACAGGCTTCTCTTGCAACTCCATGGCTTTGATAGTAATCTCTGCTGTCTGTATCGCCCGAAGCAGGGGGCTGGTAAAAACTTTATCCACCTGTCCAACCATAGCGTGTAATGAGCGGGCGACCCCTTTCTGGATCATTTTACCCTCTTTGGTCAGAGGCCGCATATCGTCATCCGGATACTGGGTCAGGCTGCGCTCTTCCGCTTTAGCATGACGGATCAGAATAAGCTCCATAAATCTCTCCGGAAAAATGTATTCGAAATGATTCCTCTTGACGCCCTAAAAATGCAGTGGCAATCTCCTCTTTGTCAATTCAAAAAGCGAATGAAGAAAGGTTTCCGCCTGCGGAAATGTTTCTGTTAGCGTGCAAGGAGAGGTCGGTTATGCAGCGTCCGTTTATTCTCGCCATTGATCAGGGAACTACCGGCAGCCGTGTGTTTGCTATGGATAGCCAGGGGAAAAGCCTCGGTTTTCTCTATAAAGAGCACCGGCAGTACTATCCACAACCCGGTTGGGTTGAACATGATGCACTGGAGATCTGGAACCATGTTGAAGAGCTGATCTCCGGCCTTCTGCAGCAAAACTCCCTGGAGGCTGGAGAGTGCCTTGGAATCGGCATCACGAACCAGCGGGAGACGATTGTGGTCTGGGACAGGCAAAGCGGCAAACCCCTGCATCCGGCGATTGTGTGGCAGTGCCGCCGCACCAGCCAGCGCTGCGCCGAGCTCAAGGCTCAGGATAGGGAAGCAATTTTTCACGAAAAAACCGGCCTCTATTTGGACCCCTATTTTTCAGCTACCAAGCTGGAGTGGATCTGGCAGCGGCTCTCCCAGAGCGACCAGAAGAGAGCCCTGGCCGGCACCATAGACTCCTGGCTGCTCTACAAGCTCAGCGGTGGCAAGAGCCATAAGACCGACTACTCGAACGCAGCCAGAACCATGCTTTTTGATATCCGAACCAAAACATGGGATCACGAGCTGTGCCGGATGTTACAGATTCCTCTGGAGATTTTACCCGAATCCACACCGATGGTACACCCTTTTGGAGTCACTGCGGGGATGAGGAGCCTCCCCGATGGGGTTCCCATTCTTGGCATGGCCGGGGATCAGCAGGCGGCCCTTTTTGGGCAGGGGTGCGTTCTGCCGGGTCAGGCGAAGAATACCTACGGCACCGGAGCGTTTTTACTGATGAATATGGGCACCCAATTTCGATTGTCCCGGCAGGGGCTTTTAACAACCATAGGCTGCGACAGCTCCGGTAATGCGGCCTATGTCTTGGAGGGGAGTGTCTTTATCGCCGGTTCTGTGATGAAGTGGCTGCGCGATTATCTGGATATATTGCCGGATGTCAGTCAGAGCCAGCAGATATCCTATTCTTTGGGAGAAAAAAGGCGAGAGCTCTTTTTTGTGCCGGCCTTCGCGGGATTGGGTACACCCTTCTGGCGCCCAGAGGTGCGCGCTGCCCTCTTTGGACTACACCAGGATAGCAGTAGGGCCGATATCATTCGAGCTGCCCTGGAGGGGATCGCCCTCCAGTCCTGCGACCTGGTCAGGGCAATGGAGGCGGACAGCGGTCTGCCTCTAGCAGGCCTGCGCGTGGACGGCGGTGCCAGCGCCAACACCTATTTGATGCAGTTTCAGGCAGATACCCTCAACCTGAGCGTGGAGCTGCCGGAGAACAGGGAGACCACCGTTCTCGGAGCAGCATTGCTCTGCGGAATCGGAGCTGGTGTTTGGAACGCCCAGAGCGCCCAGAGCCTGAATCCAGTGGTACAGCGATTCGAGCCAGCAATGCAAGCAGAGGAGAGAGACAGACTGATGCGGCGCTGGCGCCAGGCTGTGCAGGCGGCGATTTTGTTTTCTCAGGATTAAAAAAAGAGTTGTCAAGGATAACCCTTTTTTCATAATTGGTTTTACCACTCGTGGTTTTTTCCGCTCGTGGTATCGTTACTCGGGAAGTAGCTCAGTCCGGTTAGAGTACTGGTTTTGGGAACCAGGGGCCGCGGGTTCGAATCCCGCTTTCCCGACAGCTTTTCATCAACATTCTTCGAATCATCGCAGTTGGTTTCAGGCTGACTGCTCCCATTTTTCATTTATCATTAAAAAACCATAATCAAAATTTTGTAGCCCATTCTTCTATATCCTTCTAATTTCTTTTTCACTTTGCTCATGCGATTATAAAAGGTAAATTAGCCGCCTAAAATTGCGTTTTTTCCCCAATTTTACAAAAAAATTTTAAAATAATCTATAAAAGTCACTCTATTAAAATAGAGAGTTGGTTAGAAAAAATGCTTTGTGGGAAGGAATTACTGGTCATGAACAGTATGATCCATCACGAAAAGGGATACTACTATTTTTGGGGAAAAGCAACAAACGATAGCTGGCATCCCCTAATTTACCACATGCTTGATGTGGCTGCAGTGGGGGTAACGTATTTACAGCAAAATCCTCAAATGATAAAACAGTTTACTCGGGGAATAAAGTTAGATGATAAATGCTTTTTAGATTTAATCGGTTTTCTTCTTGCCCTGCATGATCTTGGAAAATTTACTCCTGAATTTCAAATCAAAAATCAAAGAGTTATCCAGGCATTAGGCAGGGAATATCACAATGTAATTCATAGAGGTCATCATACAAACATTGGAATGGTCATCTGGAATCAATTCGTTTCATCGCGCTATTTCGCACATACGAAAAAGTCAAAGTTTTTAAGCAAGAATGATAGTCCATCAAAAGATATAGTCTACTGGGTAGCGTCTACGATAGGCCATCACGGAGTCCCCGTAGAATTAAGGGCTGACTATGAATCGATTCTTCTACAGGAAGCAGTTCCGGATGAAATACGCTGTGAAATTAATTCATGCATTGAAGATTTAGAGAAAATTTTTCCTTCTATCCATAAAATTTTTTCTAATTTTCAAAAAATGAACCAATTTTCTTATAATGTAAAATCCTTAAGTTTTTGGATCTCCGGATTGACTATATTGTCCGATTGGCTGGCCTCATCGGAAGATTTTTTCCCCTTGACCCAAAGAATCGAACAAAATAAATCTTCAGTTAATAAATTTCATATTCCAATGGAAACATATTATCAGGATTCATTAAAGCGATCATTGGAGGTGTTGCCTAAAACCGGTTTGCTACCTCGTACGCCAGCGAGAAATATTTCATTTTTCTCACTTTTTTCTGAACTTGCTGAAAAAGATGCAAAATCCACTCCTCTCCAGAAGCTTGCTGAAGAGTTGCTGCTACCTTCAGGTGCAAAACTTTTAATTCTTGAAGATGTGACCGGTGCAGGCAAAACGGAGGCTGCCTGGCTATTAGCAGGACGGATCATGTCATCAGGAGAGGCTGATGGTATCTATATGGGATTGCCAACGATGGCAACTTCCAACGGTATGTATCCGCGCATTTCAAAGATATATGAAAGATTTTATCAGGGTGATAAACCTTCCTTGATTCTAAGCCATAGTGCCCGCAAGATGCATGATGATTTTCAGAAATCAATTCTCAACATAAATCCATTAAAGGAAACCTATCAGGATGAAATGGGACCTGCTGGTGCCTACTGCGCATCCTGGTTGGCGGATATGAGTAAAAAAAGTTTACTAGCTCAGGTAGGTGTTGGAACTATAGATCAGGCACTCCTTTCCGTTTTACGTTCAAAGCACAATACTTTGCGTTTATTTGGTTTAACACGAAAAGTTTTGATTATTGATGAGGTTCATGCCTATGACAGCTATACGGGTGAACTTCTTGCTAATCTAATTCGTTTTCAAACTCATATTGGCGGTAGTATAATTCTTTTGTCTGCTACCTTACCTGAAAAAATGCGTGGAGATTTCATTGAAGCGTTTGCCGATGGTGTAAATCAAAAAATTATTTTAGAAAAAAAAGGTGATAAAGAAAATTATCCACTTTTAACGATGGCAACAGTTTCCTCTTCTCAGAAAAAGGAGGGATTAAAAGATAAGGATGGACATGATTCTAATTCCATCGTAATAACCAAAGAAGCTGTTGGAAGTCGCATTGATGTATCCCGATCTGTCAAAACTGTTTTTCTTTATGATATAAATAATGTTTACCAATTCATACAAAATTCTGCAAAATCCGGTAAAGCCGTTGTATGGATTCGCAATACGATTAAGGATGCGATGGAGGCCTTTGAACAACTAAAGGAATTGTCAAATGACTCATCATTTCGGCCTCTTCTATTTCATTCCCGGTTCGCTTTAAAAGATAGAATACAGATTGAAACTCAAGTACTGGATATCTTTGGCAAGGAGGGCGATCCTGAAGAGAGAAAAGGAAAAGTGCTTGTGGCAACCCAGGTCGTAGAGCAATCGTTGGATTTGGATTTTGATGAGATGGTCACAGACCTTTGCCCGATAGACCTTCTATTACAAAGGGCTGGAAGACTCAAGCGACATACCCGGGCAGTGAACGGTCAACTTTTATCAAAAGGAAATGATGAGCGGGGTGATGTAATACTTCATATCTATGCCCCTCCAGTGGATGAAAATATCACAGAGAGATGGTATGCTTCCTATTTTCCAGGAGCTGCCTATGTTTATACCAATCATTCACATCTCTGGAAAACAGCAAGACTTCTTTTGACTTCCAATGGTTATACTATGCCTGACGATGCCCGCACGCTTATAGAAGGGGTATATGGCGAATTTGGTCCAGCAGCACCAGAGGTTTTGTATAAATCAGCTGAAACATATCGGATAGAGGAAAATGAAAATGAGATCCTGGCCACCCGCAATGGTTTCGATTTGAATTTAGGTTATATCAAGGATCAAAATATGCAACCCTGGCCTGAAGATAAAGCACCTACAAGATTAGGTGATGATTCGATGAGTATACGCCTGGCCATTTATGAAGACGGGGAATTGAAAGCGTATGCAGGAAGCGTGCCACACGCATGGCAGCTTAGTGAAGTTCGCGTTCCTGCTCGCTTTTTTTATGGAATGTCCTATTATGTAGAAATTGAAAAAATTATAAATGAAGCTCACCAGCAAATGCCAGATAAGGGGCGTTCTGGGAGAATTATCCCCCTGGAATTAAATGAATGTGGACAGGACGGAAAAATTTATTCTGCAATGGTGAGTTTATCTAATGGAAAAAAAGTTTTATACACTCAAACTAATGGTTTATTTATTGCAAGACAGGAGGACAAATGAACTTAATAACTGACCCATGGATTCCAGTTATCCGGCGCGATGGCTCAGAGCAATGGATTCGTCCGGCGCAGATAACAGACGATTTTGACAATAACCCCATAGAGCGAATCAGCGCCGCTCGTCCTGATTTTACCGGTTCATTGTATCAGTTTTTAATTGGCCTGATCCAGACTGCCATGACACCTAGGAATAATGATGAATGGATAAAATGGGTCGAGTCTCCGCCTTCTGTTGATAATCTCGATCAAAAATTTTCAAAAGAGAAAGATGCCTTTAATCTTGATGGCAAACGGCCAAGATTTATGCAGGATTTTGATTTAGTAGAAGATTCAGATAACAATATTTCCAGCCTTTTTATCGATGCGCCAGGTGGCAATACCATCAGATTGAACAGAGACCATTTTGTAAAACGCGGCAGTATTGAAAGGGTCTGTCCCTCTTGTGCTGCGACAGCTCTTTATACCTTGCAAACTAATGCTCCGTCCGGGGGCGTCGGTCATAGGGTATCCCTTCGCGGAGGAGGTCCCCTAACTGTGCTCTACACCCCCAAAGGAAGCAAGGACGATCCTATAGCTCTCTGGCTGAGCATCTGGTATAATATTGTAACAGAAAAAACCCTAAATGGACAGATTGGCGCTAGCGGAAAGAAATCGAAGACTAATATTTTCCCCTGGATGGCCCCAACGATAACCAGTGAGGCCAAGACCGGTAGAGCTGTGACTGGTGCAGATATGCATCCCTTGCAGGTTTTCTGGGGGATGCCGCGTCGTATAGTTTTATCTGAGCCAGTTTCAGAACAGGATGAATGCCATATTTGTGGACGATTTCAGGATTCATTTTATATACATTATACAACTAAAAACTACGGAGTGGAGTATGCTGGCGGTATTCGACACCCCCTTTCACCTTACTATGTTTCCGATAACCAAGGAACATTATTGCCGCAGCATCCCCAGCCAGGAGGGTTTAGTTATCGCTATTGGCCGTTCTTTGCCTTAGGAGGCAACAATAACGGAGAGCCCCCATCGACTTTGGCAGAAATGAATCAGAGATTAGCGAACCAGACAGAAAAGAATATTTTGGCATTTGGTTATAATATGGATAATATGAAAGCCCGTTGCTGGTATGAAACCATCATGCCAGTTTTCCTGCTGGAACCTGAGCAGGAGGACTTTGTTCAAAGCAGAGTAGATGGAATGATAAAGGCTTCCGAACAAATCGTGAAAAACTCAAGAGGTGCGATCAAGAGTGCCTGGTATAAAAGGCCTGACGATAAAAAAGGTGATGTGACTTTCCTTGATCAAACCTTCTGGTCAGGTACGGAACCTGAATTCTTCAACGTAGTCCAAAAACTTATCAAAATAAAAAAATGGAAAGAAAATATTTCTGAAATAAATCCTATCATGGAGACCTGGCACAGGTACCTGAATCTGTTTTCCCTGGATCTTTTTGAACAATATGTGGAGCGCTATCCTATAGAGTGGGCAGAACCGAAAAGGATTGTAAAAGCCAGGGAAGATTTGCTGAAATCTAATCAAGACAAAAAAATCAAGGAGGCTTTAGGGCTTCCAATAATAAATAATAAAAGGGCGGGATAATTATGACAGCACTTCGAGAAGGCAAAAGCACCCTATTCCAAAAGGGAAGCAAAACAGCAGAACTTTTAGAAATATGGTGGGATAGATTACAGGATATACCTGGCGAACGGGCAGAGCTGAGGCGATCGGATAATCCACAAACCATAGCGTTTCTACCTGTTTATTTTCAATTTCTGACTGATTTTAAAAAGGACATGGAAATAGACGGAAATAGAAATAGTCCTAATCTGAGCCGTTTACAAATGGTTCTCGGTTTACTCTCCCATGTAAAGAAACCTGTGTCTCATAATTCTTTGGGAGCTTTATTCTCTGGACCTAAATCCGGAAGTGACACTCCCCGTGTCAGCGATCTTCGCTTTCGAAGAATCCTGCGCGTAGATGATGTCCAGGATCTTTATCTGGATTTAATCCGACTGATTCGCCTGATAGATGGAGAGGCGAATCTTAACAGTCTGGCATCCACTATTTACTTCTGGGGAGAAAATACAAAACGGAGATTAGCCTACCAGTATTATGGACATGAGGACCTAATTACAAATATTTAATTGTAAAAATTTTTGTTTTTATAAAATAAAAAGGAGAAAAAAAATGACTAAAAAGCAAACCATGGAAAATAATTTAAAACGCAAGTTTTTGCAGATACATCTCTTAACATCCTACCCACCGGCTAATTTAAATCGGGATGATTTAGGAAGACCTAAAACCGCTGTATTCGGCGGTCAGCCGAGACTTCGTATCTCCTCCCAGAGTTTAAAGAGAGCCTGGCGTACCAGTTCTGTTTTTAGCGAAAAAGTTGGCAGCAGTGACCTCAACGGTGATGGAGGGATTCGAACAAAAAGACTAGGCCGGGAAATTTACCAAAGGCTGATAGATGGAGGAATCAAGGAAAAAGATGCAATTTCCTGGTCCCGTGAGATTGCAGGACAATTTGGCAAGATAAAACCTGACCAGAAAGAATTTCCCGAAAAACTTGATATAGAACAAATTGTCTTTATTTCTCCACAGGAGAGGGATGCGGTTTTTGCATTAACCAATGAATTACTAAAGCGAAAAAAGGGTGCTCAAGCAAACGAACTTAAATTACTAAAAACAGAAAACTCCGCTTCAGATATTGCCCTCTTTGGGCGGATGCTTGCGGATTCACCTGTGCATAATTTCGAGGCGGCAGCCCAGGTAGCCCATGCTATTTCTGTCCACAAGGTAGCCATTGAAGATGACTATTTTACTGCAGTTGATGATCTCAACAGGGGAGAGGAGGACGCAGGGGCGGGTCATCTAGGAGAGCGAGAGTTTGCTTCCGGATTGTTCTATCTTTATGTAAATATAGACAGAGAGCTCCTTTGGAAGAATCTTAGCGGTGCAGGCGATAAACAAAAGGATGTTTATAATAAGACCATGCAGGCAGTTCTTGAGGCAGCTGCCACAGTTGCGCCGAGCGGCATGCAAAACAGTTTTGGATCTGTTGCACGTGCATCTTATGTAATGGTTGAAATTGGCAACCAACAGCCTAGGAATCTATCGCTGGCATACATCGAACCAGTCACGCATTTCGGACAGGTGAGCCTGGACAGAAAAGCAATAGATGAACTGAAAAATCTAAAAGAACAAATGGATAAGGCCTATGGGAAATGTTCTGACGAAATGATGGAAATGGATATTCGAGGCAATAAGGGTAGTATGCAAGATCTACTTCAGTTTGTTATAAAGGACTAAAGAGGTTTATGATGCAGGATTTTTTAATTTTTACCCTTTATGGTCCGCTTGTCGCATGGGGCGATATAGCTGTTGGCGAATACCGGCCAAGTTTATCCCATCCCAGTAAATCTGCTATTCTGGGTCTGATTGCAGGCGCACTGGGAATTGATCGATATGACGATGAGGCGCATCGGGCACTGGATGCCTTTCTGGGCTTTGGGCTTCGCGTTGAATCCATAGGTGAGTTATTACGGGATTATCATACTGTCCAGGTACCCGCCTCTCCGAATACGGTACACAGTACCAGACAGAGTGAATTACAGGATGAACGAATAAAAACCATTCTCTCGCAAAGAGATTACCGCAACGATGCCTATGCAGAATCTGCAATCTGGCTAAAAGGAAAATCCAATTATCAGCTTGCAGATATAGCAAACGCATTGCATCAGCCATATTACGCACCGTTTTTAGGGCGGAAAAGCTGTACACCTGCTTTACCCTTTGATCCAGCTATTATAAAAGCGGAGACGTTAAAGGATGCGTTTCAAAAATATCATAAGGAAACCAAAATACCGGAAAAGCTTCGTGAAAAATTGCGACGTTCCATAGTCAGGTATGGTACACAGGGCAATTCTGCAAGTATACACTGGGAGGATGGTATTCATTCTGGTATAACCAACGTACGACAGATAACTCAGAAGGACAGGGTAATCAGTCGAAAAAAATGGCAATTTCGTGATCGTGTAGAATACAGTGGTATGGAGGAGTAAATGTTTCTGAGCAGATTAAAACCGGATATATCTACCACTAATAAGTTAATGAGTGCAGCATTTGACAACCAATATAGGGAACATCAGGTTATGTGGAATCTTTTTCCCAAAGATCCAGATGGTACTCGGGATTTTCTCTTTCGGTTTCTTTTGGAAAATCGACTGCCGGTCTATTATGTTCTTTCTAAACGGGCTCCGGTAGAAACGCCACGCGGTTGGCAACTGGATGGGCCTCGAGAATTTAAACCAGTAGTAAAGAAAGGAATGCAATTTGGTTTCTCTCTGCGGGTAAATCCTGTTATTACCAAAAAAGATCCCGAAGCGCCTGATTCCAAAATAAGGTTGAGGCATGATGTGGTTATGGATCTTCGGAATAAATGGAAAGACTCTGGTAAACCTCGGACCGAATGGCCAAGCATTCTGCAAATTGCTACAGAGGCCGGCGCAAAATGGCTTTTGGATAGAATGGAAACATTTGGTTTTTTTGTAGATTCCAGCCAGATTTTGGTGGAGGGGTATACTCGAATGCAGTTTCGTAAGAGTGGCAGGGAAAAACCCATAAAACTCGGTGTATTGGATTATAGCGGAGTTCTGACTGTTGGCGATACAGAAAAATTTAATAGATCCCTTTTTAACGGCATCGGCCACGCTAAAGGTTTCGGCTGCGGTTTGCTGCTGATTAAGCCTCTGAATTAAGCCATGCCAAATCGCGATTTACAAGAACTTCCAACATTTGAGGACCGATTGTCCTTTCTTTATTTTGAAAAAGGCCATATAGATCAGCATCTAAAAAGTATAGGCTATCATTATTTAGAAAAGGTAACTCTAATTCCTATTGAAACAGTTAATTTAATCATGCTTGGTCCAGGAACAACAATTACTCATGAGGCGATTAAAAGAATCGCTGATAGTCGAACATTGCTTGCCTGGACTGGTGAGAATGGAGTCCGTTTTTACTCCTCGGGTTATGCTGGTTCCTACTCCGCTGTAAATTTATTAAAACAGGCTGAACTCTTTGCCAATCCTCAAACAAGGCAACAGGTAGCCAGAAGGATGTATCAGATGCGTTTTCAGGAGATCATTCCTGTCGATATGTCCATTGATGAATTGCGAGGGAAAGAAGGAAACCGGGTAAGGTCAGTTTATAGGCGTATTTCGGAAGAGTCTGGAGTAGAGTGGCATGGACGAAATTATGACCAGAATTCGTGGGACTATGGCGATCCTGTGAATCGTGCGCTTTCTGCAGCGAATTCCACGCTATATGGAATTGTTCATGCTGCAATCATAGCATCTGCATTTTCCAGCGCTATAGGGTTTGTCCATAAGGGTAAACAGCTAAGTTTTGTTTATGATATTGCAGATTTGTATAAAACTGAAATCACGATACCTCTGGCATTTCAAACAGCTTCAGAAGGAAATGGAGAAATTGAGAGAAGGGTGCGTTTGAAGTGCAGGGATGTATTTCGGGAAAAAAAGCTAATAAAACGGATTATTCCTGATATTAAGGAGGTGCTCTTTGGTCATCGTAATATTGGAGAGGGTGAAATCGAGCCAGAGGGGCGAGATGTCGCGATTAGCCATTGAAATCAAGCCAGGAGTGTTTATTGCTAATATAAACGCAAGGGTCAGGGACAAACTCTGGGAAAAAATCTGTGAAAAATGGAAGTCTGATAGTATTATGATTTATACTACAAATAACGAACAGGGCTACGCTCTTCGTTCGTTTGGAAATCCGTCTCGAAATGTAGAAAATTTTGAGGGGATTTTTTTAGTTTCCCGTTCCATAGAAAAATAACGAGTGAAAATTGCTTTTATTTTTTTGGCTCTTTGACATAAGTGGTCAAAACTTTAG